>JAFLCR010000071.1:6483-9961 GCA_017302755.1 Alphaproteobacteria bacterium | reverse complement strand
AATACCCTTTCCACATAAGGCAGAAAAGCTGATTTGTTCGGGGGATAGATAAGGCGCCAGTTCCTGGGCGACGTTTTCGGCAACGTCGCGTACTGACTTGCCGGTATGGCTGCGGGCTTCGCGCAGAATGGCCTCACCCAGCGCATGACGCAGCGAGTTGGCCGCATCTTCAGGCAGGGAGGCGGTTATTTCCTCGCAAAGCGCAAAGATGCCGCGCGAGGCTGCCCTTGCTAACGTGTAGTTCACCGCCATGTAGGGGTTGTGGCTGTTAGACGCATAGGAATACCGAACGAAATAAGAAACATTTTCCTGAATATCTTCAGGGATGTGGAAGGTCTTCAGGGTGGCCTCAACCGCCTCTGCGGTACTGTGGCTAAGATCCATGCGCATGGCGAAATCGGCTTTCAGAAGTCCGTAAAAAATATTGAGATAATCGGCTTGGAACAATCGCAAGGCAATAGCATCCGGAGTGATTTTGTCTGCACTCACTAGCGGATCCTGGGGATGCGTAAGTATGTAAGTGGCAACAATCATTTCGGCGGAAAGGGAAAAAAACTCTGCCGTCATGTTGTCACCCATCCATGCGTACGGATGGGCCTCGTTATGACGGATCAGCTCCAGACTCTTGCGGTTGTGCCATTCATGTCCCAGCTCGTGCGCAAGATTGAAGATGGATTCGTGAGAGCCATTGAAAAACGCGAACGTCATCACGGCGCCAGAATTACCTTCCATGGGAACAAGGGGGACCGAGGATGCTGGTGCGTCGTGCCTGCCCTTATGGTCCGGCCGCAACAGCAGAATCTGGTTGTTCTCCGCTATATCGCGCAGCTGCCTGCGCATGCCGTCGCAATAATAGCCGAAAGCATTTTCCAGCATCTGGACCGCTTGTTCGGCTTTATCAGAAAGCGTCTGTAACGACGGTTTGCGGATCGTATCGCCTGTGGCCTGCTCGGGATGAAATCCGATCACATCGCCAACCCGCTCCACATGCGCCAGAGCTTCCGATGCCGTAAAGAAAAAATACTGCATCTCTTCAGGGCTTAATCTGCATTCCGCCAATTGCATGGCGTAGGCATTATCAAATTGCAGGGTGCTGGCCCGCAGCTTGCGGTGCTGTGAGACACGGCCGGGAACGTCTTTGGGAGCGCTATTGATTTCCCGCGCTTCCATGGAGGCCATGCGTTGATGCCATTCCGCGGTTTCCTGTTTCTCCCGGTCAAAAATGGGGTTGGTGGCAATCTGCAGGGCGTAGGCTCGCAGATCTTCGGGGATGGTTTCCAGCGGCAGCCATGGATGCTGCCAAAGCCTCTCTGGCGTAATTCCCGGTGCAAAGGTCTGCTGTAGTGCGTCGCCGACCCGTTCCAGTTCACGGAGGGTGTAGCGAACCCGTGCTTCCCACTCACTTGCATCATCGCGGTATTCCACCATGCGAAGGTAATCCAGAAGCATCTGCAGGGTTTCGCCGGTGGCTTGCAGCAGCTTGTAGCAGTGCAGCCCATAGATGACGCCTTCGGCGTCTTTCGTTTCGGCGGCCTTCTTTACTTGTTCCGCGATATCATCGATGAAGGGAAGGAACTCCCAGTGCACGAAGGCTTGCACCGGAATATCATAGATGGCTAGAGTCTGCGAGAGATCGGGAAAAGTGAATCCTCTAATGACAGGATTACGTTGCCCATCATGTTCGCTTTCCAAGCGGCGGAGCATGTCCCGGAAGGTTGCGGCCTCCTGATTTTCCTCAAGAACCTTGGTAATATGAGGCATCAGAAGTTCAGTTAATGTCGGTCGATGAAGGGCCATAATAAAACTGATTGCTAGGTTCCAAGTTTACTACCAAAATGTTACTTTTTTTGGTCGAGCACCTTGCATTTTATTGTATATAAAAAAACAGTATATTATGGTTAATATCTCCTTCTACCACCTCACCCGCTCCCCTCTCGACAAAGCGCTGCCGAAGCTGCTTGTCAAAGCGTTGGATTCAGGAAAGCGCGTGGTGGTGATGGCCGCGCAGGACAGGCTTGAGGAACTGAACGCCCGTCTCTGGGAGGCGGATCCCAACAGCTTCGTGCCCCATGGCAGCCGGAAGGATGGTTTCGCCGAAGACCAACCTGTTTATCTGACGTCGGAAGAGGAAAACCCAAACGGTGCGGAGATTCTCTGTGTCACCGACGGCCGCACCCCTTCATTTCTCAATGGTTTTTCCCGGGTGCTGGACTGCTTCAACGGCTTGGACGACGCGGAGATTGCAAGCGCCCGCGAGCGCTGGAAAGCTTACAAAGCCGCCGGGCACACGCTCACTTACCTGCAACAGACAGATGCCGGCGGCTGGGAGAAGAAGGCAGGCTAAGCCTGCTTAAGGCGCTTCGTCCATGGTTTCGTTATCATCGGGATTGGGCACGGATTCTTCCGGAAGCAATTGCAGCTTGAGCGCCAGAACCACGCCGCGTACTGCGCTTTTCTCCGCTTTGTCCTCGCCGCCGCGCTCAAAGACCAGCCAGGGATCCTGCCAGAGCGCGACCCCCCATTTCTTGCTGCGCAGATAATATTCCACATGCTCGATATATTCCTCGTTCGGCAGGCCGTAGGGCAGGCCAAACGGCGCCTGAGAAGGCTTCTGCAGCAGGTTGGCGAGGTTCACCACGATGAAGCGGGTATCCTCGCTGACATGTGGAAACGGTGTGATGATGGCGCGCCCCGAAAAATAGCTGCCGATGTTCACCTGCGCCGAAACCGGCGCATCGCCTAGCAGGGCGGTGATGTCTTTCACCGGCGCGGGCCGCGAGAACGTCCATGTCCGTAGTTTCCACGGGTCAGCGCTTCCGGGCAGGGGATAGGGGAAGAAATACCAGGAAAAAGCCAGTGTCGCCGCCAGCATGGCCACGGCCAGCCGCGCCGGGGTGAGTTTGGTTTTCCGCAGGCGCTGCGCGCCGATCGCCGCTGCCAGCGCGAGCACGGGAACGATGGTCAGGCTGTGATAGCTGAACACGGAACGCTGGATGGGGTTGGCCGACAGCAGGTTGATGCCCAGATCGGCGATGCCCGGCAGCACGGCGAAGGGTGCCAGCAGCGGCACGGCGAGGAACGGCCCAGCGAGCAGGAGGCCGTACTGCCAGGATTCCCTGGAAACCAGCGTTGGTGCGATGCGCTCCGGATGCTCCGCGACCCATCCGTAGCGGGAGGTTACCGCATCGCCCTCCTGGGCCATGGGGTGGCTGAGCGCGCCGGAAAGGGCGGGCATCACCGAAAGCACGATCCACGCCGCCATGGCGACGCCAAACACGGCCAGCCCCAGCCCTCGCCCCCATTGCCGGTGGCGCGCGGCCCAGAACATGCCCAGCCCCGCCACGGCCGCGGCCGGCGAGGACTGGGAGACGTTCTGATTTTTCGTCGTCCTTGTCGCGCGTGCTGCCCGACAAGGCTTCAGTCAGGGCCCGTCCGGGCCGATATGGATCCAGCAGGCCCGTCGAACCGGGTCGTCATC
>JAFLCR010000071.1:0-6473 GCA_017302755.1 Alphaproteobacteria bacterium | reverse complement strand
CCGTAATGCTCCTTGCTGAGCAGCAGCAGAAGGCTCGCCAGCACCAGCATGCCGAAGCGCCGCGCAATCACGGCCCACAGCGCGAAAGTAAGCAGGGGAAGCGCCATTCCAACCTCACGAAAGCCCCACATGGAAGCGTTCAGCAGCAGGGGATTGAAAAGATAGACGGCGACCCAGGCCAGCACCGGCACCGGCGCGGCGGCTTTGGCGTTCAGGGCGTTAAGCGCCGCATGGAGCGGCCATGCGGAGAGGGTAATGAAAAAGCAATACACCGTGATCAGGCTCTCCACCGGCAGGTGCATCCAGTAAAGCGGGCTGAGCGCCAGGATGATGGGTGAAAAATGCCAGCCGAAGCGGGGGGCCGTCTCATACGGCGCGTTCAGCGTCGAAAGCGGCGCGCCGAGATGGTTGAAGGTCCAAAGCGCCTGGTCGTGCACCCCCAGGTCGGAAAGCGACGACATGCCGCTCCAATGCTTGGCCAGCGCCAGGGTGAGGATCAGCGCGAAATGCGCCGCCATCAGCGCAAGCACGGGAATAAACGGCTGTTTGGGTGAGAAAAACCTCATGCGCCTCATCTACCCGGAAACGGCACGGGATGCCAGCGTCATCCCGTTTTGCATCTGTGTGATTGTCAAAAAAATAAGAATCCGTTACCTGTGCGGCACAGTTTTCGTGCGCTCAAGCGCCGCTGGGGCTGCGCTCCCACTTGGTCGCTAGTCCTCGCGGTGCTCGTCCACGCCTATTTCACCGTTATTATTTATGCGTCCTTTTGAAACCCGCCGCACTTTCGCCATCATCTCGCACCCGGACGCCGGTAAGACGACGCTGACCGAAAAGCTCCTGCTGTTCGGGGGCGCGATCCACCTGGCGGGGGCGGTGAAGGCGCGCAAGGGCGCGCAGTCCGCCCGTTCGGACTGGATGGCTATCGAGCAGCAGCGCGGCATTTCCGTGACCGCCTCGGTGATGACGTTTGAATATGCTGAACGCACAATCAATCTTCTCGACACCCCCGGCCACAAAGACTTTTCCGAAGACACCTACCGCACCCTGACCGCCGTCGACTCTGCCGTCATGGTGCTCGACGCCGCCAAAGGCATCGAGGAACAAACCCGCAAGCTCTTCGAGGTCTGCCGCCTGCGCGATACGCCGGTGATCACCTTCATCAACAAGATGGACCGCGAAACCCGCGATAATTTCGACCTGCTCGACGATATCGAGAAAACCCTGGCGTTGGATGTCGCCCCCGTCACCTGGCCGATCGGGCAGGGCACGCGCTTCAAGGGCTGCTACCACCTGCTGACGGACACGCTGCACCTCTTCGACGCCAACGCGGGTAGTCACGTGGTAGAAGGCGAAACGCTCAAAGGCACCGACGACCCGCGCCTCGACGAAAAAATCCCCGCCGAGGAGCTGGCCAAATTCCGTGAGGAAGTGGAGATGGTGCGCGGCGCCTGCAAGCCATTCGACCGCCAGGCATATCTGGAAGGCCATTTGACGCCTGTCTTCTTCGGCTCCGCCATCAATAATTTCGGCGTGCAGGAACTGCTCCGCGCGCTTTGCGACTACGCGCCCGCGCCGCGCGTGCAGGAAGCGGAAAACGCCAATCATGAACCCCGCGAGATCAAACCCGATGAGCCGAAATTCACCGCCTTCGTCTTCAAGATCCAGGCGAACATGGACAAGAACCACCGCGACCGCATCGCCTTCGCCCGCATCTGCTCTGGCAAATACAGCCGCGGCATGAAGGTGACGCATGTGCGCAGCGGCAAGCAGATGGCGCTAACCAACCCGGTCATGTTCCTCGCCCGCGAACGCGAAGTGGCGGAAGAGGCCTGGCCCGGCGACATTCTCGGCATCCCCAATCACGGCCAGCTTTTCATCGGCGACGCGCTCACCGAAGGCGAGCAGATTTTCTTCAAAGGCATTCCCAGCTTCGCCCCCGAAGTCTTCCGCCGCGTGCGCCTCGACGACCCCATGCGCGCCAAGCACCTGAAGAAAGCGTTGGAAGAATTATCGCAGGAAGGCGCGGCGCAACTTTTCAAGCCGCTGCTCGGCACTAATTGGATCATCGGCGTCGTCGGCGCGCTCCAGTTCGACGTGATCGCCTCGCGCCTGGAGAGCGAATACCAGATCAAGGGCGGCTTCGAGGAAGCGGCCTTCAGCACCGCCCGCTGGGTCAAATGCGACAATAAGGAAGAGCTGGATAAATTCAGCGAAAGAAACCGCGCCAACCTAGCCGAAGACGGGGCAGGGGCGCTCACCTACCTCGCGCCCAACGACTGGCACGTGAACCGCATCCAGCAGGACTGGCCGAAGGTGGAGTTTTTGAAGACCCGGGAGAATCGTTGATTATGGAAGAACCAAACGATCCATCTTATAAAGGGCTTCCTCCCCTTCTTAGTTTTTAAAAGAGCAGTATATGCAGCAACTCCATGTTGAACGAATAGACAAGAAAACCCCGATCTGCCTTACAGCTTCATCCACGCCATTCTGCTCTCACTGGAAGAAGTGAAAGATGCGAAGTCACGGAATTCCGCTTCGGCGGCTAGGCTCGATCACTTCCCCTCGTAATGCTTCGCCACCATCCGGTCGAGCAGGCGCACGCCGAAGGCCGTCGCGCCTTTGGGCGTAAAATCGGCATCCTTCTTGCTCCACGCCACGCCCGCGATGTCCAGATGCGCCCAGGGCGTCTTGCCAACGAAGCGCTGCAGGAACTGCGCTGCCGTGATGCTGCCCGCCTCGCGTCCGTAGCCGACATTCTGCATGTCGGCGACGTCGCAGTTGATCTGCTTGTCGTATTCGTCGCCGAGCGGCAGGCGCCACACCGGTTCGTCGGTGTCCTTGGCGGCGTCGGAAATCTGCTCCGCCAGCTTGTCGTCGTTCGAGAACAGCCCCGCGCGCGACGAGCCGAGCGCGATGATGATCGCGCCCGTGAGCGTGGCGAGATCCACAATGAATTTCGGCTTGTAGACGGTGTTCACGTAATGCAGCGCATCGGAAAGCACGAGGCGTCCTTCGGCATCGGTGTTCACTACCTCGATCGTCTGCCCGGACATGGATGTCACCACGTCGCCCGGGCGCTGTGCGTTGCCGTCGGGCATGTTCTCCACAAGTCCGGCGACGCCGATGACATTCACCTTGGCCTTGCGCGCGGCGAGCGTGCGGATGAGGCCGGTGACGGTGGCGGCGCCCGCCATGTCCCATTTCATTTCCTCCATGCCCCCGGCGGGCTTGATCGAGATGCCGCCGGTGTCGAACGTCACGCCCTTGCCGACGAAGGCGACCGGCTGCGACGTCTTTGCGGCGCCGTTCCACTCAAGAATGAGCAGCTGCGACTCGCGCCTGCTGCCCTGGCCCACGCCGAGCAGCGCACCCATGCCGAGTTTTGTCATCTCCTTCTCGCCGAGCACCTTGATCTTCACGCCGAGCTTGGCGAGTTCTTTGGCGCGCGCGACGAAGGACGCCGGATAGATAACATTCGCCGGTTCGGAGACGAGGTTGCGGGTCAGGAAAATCGATTCCGCCGTGCTGTCGAGCGGCGCAAACGCCTTCTTCGCCGCCGCCGGATCCTTGGTCAGGAAGGTGATGGAGGCGAGGGTGGGTTTGTCCTCCGCCTTTTCCTTGGTGCGGTATTTGTCGAAGCGGTAGCTCCTGAGCTTGGCGCCATAGGCGGCGTGGGCGGCGAGCACCGCCTCGGGCATCACGGCGGCGATTTCTTTCACCCGCAGGCTGTTCGCCTGGGCGACGAGCTTGCCACCGATCTTCATGGCGGCGAGGTTGTCGAGCTTCGCCTTCTGGCCGAGGCCGACCAGCAGCAGCGCCGCCTGCGGCAGTTCTGCCGGCTGGTGGACGGTGAGGAATTGACCGACCTTGCCGGTGAAGGCTGGATTTGCCTTAAGCACCTTGGCGATAATGCCTTTTCCTGCTTTGTCGATCTGCGCCGCGGCGTCGGCCAGC
Source organism: Alphaproteobacteria bacterium (assembly GCA_017302755.1). Classification (GTDB taxonomy): domain Bacteria; phylum Pseudomonadota; class Alphaproteobacteria; order Rickettsiales; family JAFLCR01; genus JAFLCR01. The sequence goes on along the minus strand of JAFLCR010000071.1, from coordinate 2,516 downwards.
TTCAGGCTTTCATCGATGCCAACGGCAAGCACGGGCTTTTTGAGATCAATGGCGGAAAAGGCGATTTTCATAGCGGGCATTCCTCATGGAAATAATGTTGCCGAAGAATAGGCGTGCCGCCCTTGAATAAGCAAAAGATTTCTTGAGGCATTGCGTGAAAAGGGACAAAAGACTGCCAAGAGCCCGCGAAAGCGGCGTTCCATTGCGCCGCGAAGCGGAGCAGGGAACAACGAACGAGCTTTATTTTGCATGGCGCCACCTTTAAGGTGGCGCCATGCATGAATACAGCCGCTACATCATCCGCTGCCTCATGGGGCCGCTGGTGTTCATCACGCTGACGCTGACAGGGGTGATCTGGCTCAGCCAATCGCTGCGCTTCATCGACCTCATCATCAACAAAGGACTGTCGGCGGGGACGTTCTTTTACCTCACCATGCTGCTGCTGCCGGCGCTGCTGGCGATCGTGCTGCCGGTGGCGCTGTTCTGCGCGGTGCTCTACGTCTACAATAAGCTGACGATGGACAGCGAGCTGGTGGTGCTGGAAAGCGCCGGGCTGTCGCGCCTGGCGCTCGCCGCCCCGGCGCTCTTGGTGTCGGCGGGGGTGGCGGTGGCGGGCTATGCGATTTCGCTCTACCTGCTGCCGGTGACCTACCGCGAATTCAAGAACATGCAGAGCTTCATCCGCAACAACTACGCCTCGCTGCTCTTGCAGGAAGGGGTGTTCAACTCGCCGGTGGACCGCCTGACGGTGTATATCCGCAGCCGCGACCGCGATGGCACGTTGCGCGGCATCCTGGTGCACGATGCCCGCGTGCCGTCGCGCCCGAGCACGATGATGGCCCAGGAAGGCCAGCTGATCAAAGGGGAGAACGGCCCGCGTTTCGTGCTGCGTAACGGCAACCGGCAGGAGGTGAGCCAGAAGGACCGTCAGCTCTCGCTGCTTAATTTTGAGCGCTATGACCTTGATATCAGCCTCTATGCCGGCAATCTCGAATCCCGCACACCCGAGCCGGAGGAGCGTTTCGTGAGCGAGCTTCTCGCCGGCGATCCGAACAAGCCGGAGATCAACCAGCGCCTCCTCGCCGAGGCGCATCAGCGCCTGACCTGGCCGCTCTACGGCCCGGCGGTGGCGCTGTTCGGCATCGGCGTGCTGTTCTCCGGCCAGTTCAGCCGGCGCGGTCAGTGGAAACGTTTGTCCGCGGCGTCGCTCTTCGCGGTTGGCGGCATGGCGGCGGCACTGGCCTGGCGCACGATGGCGGCCAAATACATGATCTTCATCCCGGTGATTTACCTGAACCTTCTGGTGATGTTCGGCCTTGGCGCATGGCTCCTCTGGCGCGGTCAGGCGGGCGGGCGGGTGCAAATTCCCAATGGGGCGCCCGCATGAAGCTGTCGGTCACCATGTCCGCCTATATCGGCCGGCGCTTCGCCGAGGCGGTGCTGCTGGTGTTGCTGGTGCTCTTGGGCATCACGAGCCTCATTTCGCTGGTCGAGCTGATCCGCCGCGCCGCCACGGCCAACGATGCCGGGTTTGGCTTGCTGCTGGAAATGTCCTTCTTGAAAGCGCCGATCCTGATCCAGCGCGTCATCCAGTTCGCGGTGCTGATCGGCGGCATGCTGGCGCTGATGCGCCTCACCCGCACGCATGAGCTGATCGTGGCCCGTGCCGCGGGGGTGTCGGTGTGGCAGTTCCTCGCGCCTGGCCTGGGGCTGGTGTTCTGCCTTGGCCTGTTCACGCTGACAGTGGTGAGCCCGCTCGCCTCGATGATGCTGTCGCGCTACGAGCAGCTCGAGGCGCGCTATTTCTCCGGCAAGGCCAGCATGATGACGATCTCTAGCGGCGGTCTGTGGCTGCGGCAGGTGGACAAGGATGAGAAAGGCACGCCGGTGGAAACCGTGGTGCACGCGCTGCGGATCTCGCAGAAGGACATGGAGATTTTCGACGTCATCGTCTTCCGCTTCGGCGCCGACGACCGTTTCCTGAGCCGCGTGGACGCCCGCACGGCGCGGCTCGAGGACGGCACCTGGCACCTGCGCGACGCGCTGCTCTCCGCCCCCGGCAAGCCGGCGAAGCGGGTGGGGGATTACGTGCTCAAAACCTCGCTGACGCTGGAGGAGATCCAGAACAGCTTCGCCGCGCCGGAAACGCTTTCCTTCTGGCAGCTTCCGGGCTTCATCCACACGCTGGAGCAGGCGGGCTTCTCGGCGCTACGCCACCGTTTATACTTCCATTCCATCCTCTCGCTGCCGGTGCTTCTGTGCTCGATGCTGGTGATGGCCGCGTCGTTTTCCTTGCGCATGCCGAGGCGGGGAGGGGTGGGCATCCGGGTGGTTGCGGGGGTGATCGCGGGGTTCGTGATCTACTTCCTCACCGACCTGGTCTTCGCCCTCGGCCAGTCCGGCACGCTCCCGGCGGAAGTGGCGGCCTGGACGCCGGCTTTCGTCACCGGCCTGTTCGGCGTGGCGTTGCTGCTGCACCTGGAAGACGGGTAGCGATAAACTGGTGAAAGGAACCT
>JAFLCR010000070.1:2865-9979 GCA_017302755.1 Alphaproteobacteria bacterium | reverse complement strand
CTGCATGAGATCGGCCATTTGCGTCACCACGCCCGGCGCCAGCACAAGCGTGCCGCTGCCGTCGATGCGGCGGTAGAGCAATTCACCCTTGCCGTCGTCCTGCGCGACGCGGATTTCCTCGATCCCGTAAGGGAAAACGCTTTCGCCGCCATTCGCCACATGCGCGTAGGCGCCGGTCAACTCGAGCAGGTTTACCTCGTTGGTGCCGAGCGCGACGCTCGGCGTGGAGAGCATCGGCGAGTTGATGCCCAGGCGGCGCGCCATGGCGATGACATTATTCCTGCCCACCTGCTCGCTGATCTGCACCGCGATCGAGTTGTTCGAGGTGGCGAAAGCCTGGCGCATCGTCATCTCGCCCTCGTGGCGGCGGCTGTAGTTTTCCGGCGACCAACCCTTCATCTGGATGGGTTTATCCTCGAACATCATCTCCGGGTTGGCACCCGCTTCGAGCGCCGCCAGATACACAAAGTATTTGAAAGACGAGCCGGGCTGGCGCTGGGCCTGTGTCGCCCGGTTGAACTGGCTCTTGGTGTAGGCGCGTCCGCCCACCATCGCCGCCACCGCGCCGTCAGGGCGCATCGCCACCAGCGCGCCCTGTGAGGCTTTCTGCTTCTCGCCCTCGGCGTCGAGCAGCTTGGCCAGCGCCTCCTCGGCCTGGGCCTGGAGCTTGGCATCGAGCGTCACCTTCACGCGTAGATCCTGCTGGATCTGCCCGACGTAACCGGTCAGCACGTCCATGATCCAGTCGGAGAAATACATGATGCCGTGGCTCACCTTCACCCGCGTGCCCTCGGTGCCGAATTTCTGCTTCATCGCCTTCTTGGCCTGGGCCTCGGTGATGAACTCGGCGTCCACCATGTTGAGCAGCACCTGGGTGGCGCGCTTTTCGGCCAGCTCGGGATCGTTGGTGGGCGCGAAGCGCGACGGCGCCTTGAGCAACCCGGCGAGCAGCGCCATTTCCTTCTGATTCAGCTCCTTGAGCTCCTTGCCGAAATAGCGCTCCGAAGCCGCATCCACCCCGAAGGCCCCGCCGCCGAGATAGACGCGGTTCAGGTACATCGCCAGGATCTGCGCCTTGGAAAAACGCCGTTCGAGCCATAAGGCGAGAAGCATTTCCTGGATCTTCCGCTTCATGGAACGTTCGGAGGTAAGAAAGACGTTCTTTGCCAGCTGCTGGGTGATCGTGCTGCCGCCCTGGGCGACGTAACCGGAGCGCATATTGGTTACTACAGCACGGGCGAGGCCAAAAATATCGACACCGAAATGGTCATAGAAGCGCCGATCCTCCGTGGCCAGCACGGCTTTGACCAGAAAGGGAGGCAGGTCGCGGTATTGGGCAAACTTCCCGTAAAGATCGCCGTAATTCGCCAGGATGGTGCCGTCGCGGGTGACGAGCGTCACGCTGGGGCGTTTCTTGATCTCGTTGAGCGTGGAGACATCCGGCAGATCGTGGGCATAATACGCCAGCACCACTGAACCCAGAATCGTGCCCCAGATGCACGCCACGAAGCACCATTTCATCAGCATAAATCCGATGCCGGAACGACCGGCTGCGGGCTTCTTGTTCCCCGGCTGCTTCCGCCAGGCCCGGCGCATCGTCGCCACGGCGCGGGTAAGCCCGCCTTTGGATTCGGGGGCAAGGCGCTTGGAAGGCTTGTGCGGGCGTTGCGGAGTGCGGGGCATGGAGGATTTTTTCGTTGGCATTCAAACGCCACGCAGGATGCGCTCCCACTTGATCGCTAGTCCTCGCACCGCTCGTCCGCTCGCTTGCCGGCGTTCAGGCGCCATGCGGGATGCGACTTCATGGGTCCGTTCCTCGATAGGCTCATTCGCAGCCTTTATTACAGCAAGCGATAAAAACGATGCAAACGAATTAGTTTCTCGCTAGACAGGGCCGATATGGACACAACCGATTTTCACGCCCGGGCAGACCGTTTCCTCCAGGCGCTCTGCGACCGCATCGACGAGGAAGGCGGCGACGCGGAGCTGGCCGGGGGCGTGCTGACGCTCACCTTCGGCGGCGGCCGCCAAATCGTCGTCAACAAGCACGAAGCCATGCAGCAGATCTGGGTAGCCTCGCCCCTTTCCGGCGGTCATCACTTCTCCTGGGACGAAACAACGGCAAGCTGGACGTCGCGCCAAGGCGAAACACTGGAGCCTTTGCTGGAACGCGATATCGCCGCGCTGGGAAGCGCATGAGCCCGCACGGACCCACGACAACCTTAGACCGTGCAAAAGGCCGCTCCTTGGGCAGCCTGCGCAGACTTTCGGGCTATCTGCGGCCCTACCGCGCGCAGGTAGCGCTGGCGCTGCTGGCGCTGACGGTCAGTTCCGGCGGGCTGCTCGGCCTCGGCCAGGGGCTGGCCTATCTAATTGACGCAGGCCTGCGCGAGCACCGCCCCGATCTGCTTGATAAGGCGTTCTTGGCGCTACTCGGCTTCACGCTGCTGCTGGCAGCGGCTTCGTATGCCCGCTCGTATTATGTGGCAAGTGTCGGCGAGCGCGTGGTGGCGGATCTGCGGCGGGACGTCTATGCGCGGCTGATCGGCATGGACATCGCCTTTTTTGAAAACACACGCACGGGCGAACTGCTCTCGCGCCTGACCACCGACACCACGCTGATTCAGAGCGTGGTGGGCACCAACCTCTCGATGGCGCTGCGTAACCTGCTGCTGCTCGCGGGCGGCACGGCGCTGCTGCTGCATACCAGCCCAAAGCTCACGGGTTTCGTGTTTCTGATGCTGCCGCTAGTGGTGCTGCCGCTCATCCTGCTCGGGCGAAAAGTAAGGGTCGTGGCGCGAATCGCCCAGGACCGGATCGCCGATCTTTCCGCCCACGCCGAGGAAACGCTCAACGCCGTGCGCACCGTGCAGGCGCTGGCGCTAGAGGATTTTGAGCGCCAGCGCTTCAGTGGAAAAGTCGGCGCATCGCTCGAAGCGGCGCTGGGCCGCATTTCCCTGCGTTCCTTCCTGGTGGCCCTGGTGATCGCGCTTATTTTCGGCGCCGTGGTGACCGTGCTGTGGACCGGCGCGCATGACGTGCTCACCGGCGAAATGACCCCCGGCGCGCTCTCGAGCTTCGTGTTCTACGCCGTGATGGTGGCAAGCGCGGTGGGCAGCCTTACCGACATCGTGAGCGACCTGCAACGCGCCGCGGGCGCCGTGGAGAGATTGATGGAACTGCTGACGCTCGAGCCGGCCATCCGCGCGCCCGCGAACGCCGTGGCGCTGCCGGAGAAGCTTCAGGGACATCTGCGCTTCGAGCAGGTGCGTTTCGCCTATCCGTCCGCGCCGCAGCGTGCGGTGCTGAAAGATATCAGCTTTGAGGTGCCACCCGGCAGCCGCGTGGCGCTGGTGGGGCCGTCGGGCAGCGGCAAGAGCACGATCTTCCAGCTGCTGCTGCGCTTTTACGCCGCCCAGAGTGGCCGCATTTCCTGCGACGGCATCGATATTTCCGCCCTCGATCCCGCCAAGTGGCGGCGTTCGCTCGGCGTCGTGCCACAGGAACCGGCGATCTTTTCCGCCAGTGCCTGGGATAATATCCGTTACGGAAGGCCGGATGCGAGCGACGCCGAGGTGCTCGCCGCCGCCCGCACCGCCATGGCGCATGATTTCCTGGAAAACCTGCCCGAAGGCTACCACACCTATCTCGGCGAAAAGGGGGTGCGGCTTTCGGGCGGGCAAAAGCAGCGCCTAGCCATCGCCCGCGCCATCCTTCGCAATCCGCAGGTGCTGCTGCTCGACGAGGCAACCTCGGCGCTCGACGCGGAAAATGAACGCGCCGTGCAGGATGCCCTGGAGCAGGCCATGCAGGGGCGCACCACGCTCGTCATCGCTCATCGCCTCGCGACGGTGCTGAAAGCCGACCGTATCCTGGTGATGGAGGACGGCGCCGTGCGGGCGGGCGGCACGCACGCTGAACTGCTGGAAACTAACCCGCTCTATCGGCGCCTTGCCACGCTGCAATTCGGCGAAGAGCCGTCAGCCCGCGCACACGCGGCGTTCCATGTGAGCGGCGACAGCCGCGCAGCGGGAACCAGAGACAAACCCTGATTGTCATAGAACTGAAACAACAAAGCACGCCGACGTTGCTATACAGGAATAACCTGCGCGGTGAGCGGCGTTCTCGAGACTGCCCTTGAGTGGTGCATGGAACCTCCCGGAGCCGTCAGCCCGCGCATACGCGGCGCGCCATGTGAGCATCCCCGCGCAAGCGGGGAACGGAGCGGGCGCAAACAAACAGCTAAAGAGACGCGGGCGGTTAACCCGCACCTCTTTACGCTTTCCTAACCGTCCTGCAGTATTGAGAAAGATGTTTTAAGGTGACGGCTGGCATGAAACGTCTGAAAAATTCGGAGGAAGCGGACACTTCCACACGCAAGAACTGGTATGCGGACCGCTACCAGACCGCCGTCGTGCAGCGAAACATTCTCGCCGCGGTTACCCTGGTTTCCCTGCTCGGGGCACTTGCCACCTCGTTCGGCATCGCGCAGATGACGCCGCTCAAATCCGTGGAGCCGTACATCATCCAGGTAGAGGAGAAGACCGGCATCACCCGCGTCATCGACCCGCTCACGGATAAGGACATCACCGCCAACGACATGCTGAAATCGTATTTCCTCATCAAATACGTCAAGGCACGCGAAGGCTACAACGTGCTGCAGCTGCAGGATGACTTCAACCTGGTGCGCCTGATGTCGGACATAGCCGTGTATAACGACTTCAAGAAGCAGATGAACCAGAGCAACCCTGAGAGCCCCATCAACCGCCTGCAGCGCATCGGAAAACGGACAGTAAAGGTCAAGTCGGCTCAGTTCCTGAAAAGCGATACCGCGCAGATTCGCATCATGATCACCGAGGAAATGCCGAACCAGTCCAAAACCATGCACATGGCGGCGATGATCACCTTCGAGTTCGCCAAGCTGGAACTGTCGGCGGAGGACCGTTACATTAATCCCCTGGGATTCCGGGTTACCGGCTACCGCCTGGACGAGGAAATCATCAACCGCTAAAGCTGCCGCCACTTACAACCAGAACATGAAATGGCCAATTGTTCATAAAGTTGCAACCTTTGTTATGGAAAAATGCGCCAGACTGAGCTTTGCGCCGTGCCCTCCGAAGGGAAACGGTTAATGCTGAGAAAAAAGATGGGGAATATTATGCGTGGTGTGGTTTTTGTCCTGGCAAGCGTGATGAGCGCTTCCCTCGCTGGCGCCGCCTTGGCCGACGGGCTCAAGCCCGTCACGACCGACAGCCGCATCAAAACGCTCGTATACAATGAAAACGAGGTCTTCAGCCTGACGACGAATTTCGGCTACCAGTCGAATATCGAGTTCGGCCTGGGAGAGGAAATCGACACCATCTCGCTTGGCGACCAGGTGGCATGGCAGGTGATTCCCGGTGGCCGCAGGCTCTATGTCAAGGCGCTCGAGGAAAACGCCCACACTAATATGACGGTCGTTACCAACCGCCGCACCTATCAGTTCGATCTACGTTCAAAGAAAGCCGGTGACGGCGACGAAGCTCAGCTTTCCTATGTCGTGCGTTTCTTCTACCCCGAAGACGGCTGGGACGCCCCCTCTCCCGTCATTCCCATTGACGCGGTGCCAATGGCCGCCCCGCCCCCCGCACCCATGATGCCGGAAGTGCCTTCACAGGCCTTTAATTTCAACTATACCCTCAGCGGACCAGACGGATTCGCTCCGCTCAAGGTGTTTGATGACGGCAGGGCGACATATTTCCTGTTCCCCAACAACCTCAGAACCATCCCCAAAATCTACGCCCTCCAGGAAGGCCGCAAGGAAGCGCTGCTTCCCGTCCGCCCTCAGGGGCAGTACATCGTGGTGGATCTGGTGAACCCCCATTACGCGCTGAAGGCGGAAAATGCGACGGTCTGCGTTTTCAATGAAACGATGAAACAGCAAAGCGGCATCTGCCCATGACACCCGACGATAAAAACCCAGATCTCGACGATACCGGCCCCGATTCCATGGATGCGGAAAGGGAGCGCCAAAGCGCGCGCAGCCTTGACCAGGGCGTGCCCGCCGTTTCCGCCAGCAGCGGCAAAACGGCAATCATCCTGATCTTTTTTGTCGGCATCGCGGGGTTCATGTTCTACTCGCTGTTCAGCGGTGAAAAACCCAAGGAGGAGCCGAAGGAACCGCCCAAACAGCAGGTTGCCGCCCCCGAAACCACGCCTTTCGTGCCGCCGACCTCACTTGTCCCCCCCGAGCCTCCGGCTCCACCGCCCATGGAAGCCGCTCTCCCGCCGCCGCCATTTGAGCAACCCGCGCCTACAATTACCGAGCAACTGCCGGATGAAAACAAGCAGGCGCGCCTGAAATCAAACATGATGCTCATCAACAATGCCGGCTCCATGCTTGGCGACCGCGGCAAGGCGCCGGACGAAGAAGAACCGCTGGGCGATGATCCAAACCGCAGCTTCGCCCGTTTGACGGTCAGAAACTCCTCTGCAGAGCAAGCCAAAGCCACGCGCATGGGCGACCTCAACATCGTCATCGCCCAGGGCAAGGTGGTGGATGCGGTGCTGGAAACCGCGATCAACACCGAACTGCCGGGTACGCTGCGCGCCATCGTGAGCCGCGACATCTATTCCGAAGCGGGCAAGACCGTCCTGATCCCGAAAGGCTCTCGCCTGATCGGCACCTACAACACCGGCATCATGCGTGGACAGAAGCGGGTAATGATTGTCTGGACACGCCTGATCCGCCCAGACGGCATCGATCTTGAGATCGGTTCCGACGGCATCGACCATCTCGGCCGCGCCGGCGTGGAAGGCATCGTGGACAACAAATACCTGGAGATCTTCTCCAGCGCCATTCTCTCCAGCGCTATCACCTTCGGCGCCGCCGCCATCGCCCAGGCCGCCGTGGGAGACGAGGACAGCACTGTCTCGCGCCGAAGCTACAACGATGGCTCCTACGAAAACGCCGGCAAGCCCACCTCCGCCGCGGCCATGGACCTGGTTGGCAATGTCGGCCAGACCAGCAGGCAGATGATCGAGGATCTGATTGACGTGCGCCCGAACATCACCATCGACCAGGGAACGATCATCAAGGTATTCGTCAACCGCGACCTGATCTTCCCCACCAACG
>JAFLCR010000070.1:0-2855 GCA_017302755.1 Alphaproteobacteria bacterium | reverse complement strand
CCTGCAGCAGGTGAAGTTTATCAAATGAGCATTACGGCACTAGAAACCTATCTCAAACCGCTGCAGCGGCTTTTCGAAAGGGATGGGGTGAGCGAAATTTCTCTCAACCAGCCCAAGGAAGCCTGGGTGGAAGTCTACGGGGATATGTACCGCGAGGACATTCCTGAGTTCGACATCGAGCACATGAAGAGCCTCGCGCGCCTCGTCGCGCAATCCACCGATCAGAAGGTAAGCGAGGAAAACCCCCTGCTCTCCGCCAGCCTTCCGCAAGGTTACCGTATTCAGATCGTGTTCCCGCCTGCCTGCGAGGCCGGCAAGGTGGCGGTATCGATCCGCAAGCAGACGATCATGAATTTCGACCTCGACCAGTACGAAGCGATCGGCGCGTTCCAAAGCACGCTGGTGAACGAGAAGGACGATCCCATCGACAAGGAGTTGCGCCGCCTTCTCGACTCGGGCGAGATCAAGCAATTTATCATCCAGGCGATTCAAGCTAAAAAAAACATTATCATCAGCGGCGGCACCTCTACCGGTAAGACCACCTTCCTCAACGCGGCCATCAAGGTGATTCCACCAACCGAGCGCGTTATCACCTGCGAGGACGCCCGTGAAATCAACCTCGACCACCTGCCCAACCGGGTGCATCTGCTCGCCTCCAAGGGCGGCCAGGGCCGCGCTCAGGTAACAACGCAGGATTTGATCGAGGCCTGCCTGCGCCTGCGCCCTGACCGCATCATGGTCGGCGAATTGCGCGGCAAGGAGGCGTTTAGCTTCCTGCGCGCCGTCAACACTGGCCATCCAGGCTCAATCTCCACGCTGCATGCCGACACACCGGCGCTCGCCTTCGAGCAGCTCAACCTCATGGTGATGCAGGCCGGCCTGGGCCTCACGCGCGACCAGATCATCGAGTATGTGCATACCGTGATCAACGTAGTCATCCAGCTCAAGCGTGGCCCCAAGGGAAAACGCTTCGTGTCAGAGGTTTACTTCAAGGGAGGCGGCCATTAATGGCCCGCTCCAGTAATGGGTGAGAAAATCGGCAATGCGATTGCGATCTTTTTCATCATCGCCATCCTGTTCGCTCTACCGCTCTATGCTGGCATAGCCGCTCCCATCCTGCTGATTTACGGAATTAAATACTGGCAGTACATGCTTGATCCCATGTATGTGGCCAATTTTTTCTGGGGCGCGCTGAAATATTGGTGGGCCTACGGCCCTCGCCTGCCCGCGGATTTCAAGATCAATCTCTTCGGGCCGCCCGGCGCGGCGCTGGCGTTCTCGTCCATCGTACTGTTCTTTGTCCGTGCGCCGCTGGTGGACTTCCGTCCGTTCAAGAAGAAGGAAAAAATTCACGGCGACGCCAAATGGGCCGGCGAGTACGAAATCAAGAAGGCGGGTCTTCGCAAGAAAAACGGATTCATCCTGGGGCGCACGGGCGGGCGATACCTGATTGAGCAGAGCTATCAGCACATCCTGCTCTTCGCGCCAACCGGCTCCGGTAAGGGCGTCGGCTTCGTGCTGCCGAACCTGCTCTTCTGGAAAGATTCGGTCATCTGCCACGACATCAAGCTGGAAAACTTCGAAATAACATCCGGTTACCGCAAGCAGATCGGCCAGGAAGTCTATATCTGGAACCCGGCGGATCCGGACGGCGTCACTCATTGCTACAACCCCATCGACTGGATCAGCCCCAAGCCGGGTCAGATGGTGGATGACGCACAGAAGATCTGCAACCTCATCCTCCCCGAGCAGGAATTCTGGAACAACGAAGCGCGCTCGCTGCTGCTGGGCGTGATTCTTTATCTCTGCGCCGTACCGGAGAAGACCAAATCCTTCGGCGAAGTTGTACGCACCATGCGCAGCGACGACGTGGTTTACAACCTCGCCGTGGTGCTCGACACGATCGGCAAGAAGATTCACCCCGTGTCCTACATGAACATCGCCTCCTTCCTGCAGAAAGCGGACAAGGAACGCTCGGGCGTGATCTCGACCATGAACTCCGGCCTGGAACTCTGGGCCAACCCGCTGATCGACGCCGCCACCGCGAAGTCGGATTTCAACATCATGGAGTTCAAGAAGAAGAAGGTGTCGGTCTTCGTCGGCGTGACACCGGACAATCTGCAACGCCTCCAGCCGCTCCTGAAAGTGTTCTACCAACAAGCCACCGACTTCCTGACCCGCAAGATGCCAGGCAAGGACGAGCCGCACGGCGTGCTGTTCATGATGGACGAATTCCCGTCACTCGGTGAGATGCCGCAATTCCAGACCGGCATCGCCTATTTCCGCGGCTTCCACGTGAAGCTCTTTCTCATCGTGCAAGACACTCAACAATTGAAAGGCATCTACGAGGAAGCGGGCATGAACTCGTTCCTCTCGAACTCCTATTACCGCATCACCTTCGCGGCGAACAACGTGGAAACCGCGAACCTGATTTCGCAGCTCATCGGCAACAAGACGGTGAAGCAATACTCGCACAATAAGCCGCGATTCCTCGATCTGAACCCCGCCGCCCGTACGATGCACGAATCCGAAACCCAGCGCGCGCTGCTGCTGCCGCAGGAAGTGATCGGCCTGCCAAGGGACGAGCAGATTCTTCTCATCGAGTCAACGCCGCCCATCAAGTGCAAGAAGATCTTTTATTACAAGGACCGTTTCTTCAAGAAGCGCCTCCTGCCCAAGACGCAGGTGCCAACGCAGGAACCCTACGATCCGCGCAAGCACCAGAAGGACCGGCCGAAGCCGAAACCCAAATCCAAACCGGGATTGCCGCCCCTGCGGCCACCGCCGCCGCCACCTCCCCCGCCGCGTCCGCCGGGCATGGCCGGAGCGCCGGGAGCACCCGGCACGGCTGGCGG
>JAFLCR010000007.1 GCA_017302755.1 Alphaproteobacteria bacterium | reverse complement strand
TCAGCACCGTGCCGGGGAAGGCGGCGTTCTGGTTAAGGTCGGAGGCCACGGCCCATTTCTTCTGCGCCTGCGTCGCGGAGAGCACGGCGGTGGAAGCGGCGCCGGCGGCGGGGTAGAGCACGTCCGCGCCGTTGGCGACATGGCGCTCTGCGGCGGCGGTTGCCCTGGCGGAATCGGTCCACGCCTTGTCGGTGGTGCCGAGCATGGTCTGGCGGACTTTCACGTTGTCCTCCGCGTAATGCGCGCCCTGCAGGAAGCCGTAGGCGAAATTGCGGATGATCGGCACGTCCATGCCGCCGATGAAGCCGACGGTGTGCGATTTGGACTGCATTGCCGCGGCTAATCCCGCCAGGAACGCGCCTTCGTGATCCTTGTACATGATGGAGGTGAGGTTGTTCTGCAGCGGCGGGGCCATGCCGTCGATCAGCACGAAGCGAACCTGCGGCGCGCCTTCGGCCACCTGCGGCAGCACGGAAGCGGCGTGGAAGCCCACCGTTACCACCACGGTCGCGCCTTCGCCCGCCGCCTGTTTGAGCGCGCCCGCGAGGTCGGCGCCCGGGGGGGCGAAATATTCGCGTGCCGCCACTTTCAATTCCTTTTTCACCCGCTCGATGCCGGCGAAGGCGAGCTGGTTGATGGAGCGTTCCTCTTTCAGCGCATCCTGCGAGGTGTGGTAGACGATCGCCGGGCGGCAGGGGAGGTTGGGCGTTTGCGCGGCGGCCAGCGCGGGGAGGAGCGCCAGAAGCGGGGTCACAGCCAAGGCTGGCAGGAAATATCGCTTGATCATGTTGATCTTATCCATCCATGATGAATCTGTCATTCCCGCGCAGGCGGGAATCCATACTCACGGGCTGTGATATGATCCGCTTTCGGCTATTGCTGCCGTCCGTGGTCATGGATTCCCGCCTGCGCGGGAATGACAATGTACCACCAACCGGCGCGAATGGAAACCAGGATGGAATACGGCGAAAAACTGGCGGGATTAAGGAAAATACTGGCCAGGGAAAAGGCCGATGCGTTCGTGCTTTCCACGGGCGACGAATTTCAGGGCGAATATGTCGCGGATTACGCCCAAAGGCTCGCATGGCTGACCGGGTTCGACGGGTCGGCGGGCAGCGTCGCGGTGACGGCGGACAAGGCCGCGTTCTTCACGGACGGGCGGTATACGATTCAGGCGGCCCGGCAGGTGCCGGGCGGGCTGTATGAGATCCACAATTCGGCCCAGATGGCGCCGGAGGCCTGGGTGGAGGAGAAGCTCGGCGCGAAGGGAGGGATCGCGGTGGACCCCTGGCTTGTCACGCAGACGCAGATGCGGCGCTGGGAGGCGGTGGCGGCGCGCAAGAACGCCGTGGTGAAGCGGCTGGCGGCGAACCCGGTGGATGCGTTGTGGAAGGATCGGCCGGCGGCTCCGGCGGGCAAGGCGGTGGCGCACGGCATCGCCTATGCGGGAAAGGAAAGCACGGCGAAGCGCAAGGAAATCGGCGCGGCGCTGGTGAAGGCGGGTGCGGATCTGGTGATGCTGACCGATTGCGCGTCGGTGGCGTGGTTGCTCAATATTCGCGGCGAGGATGTGCCCTACACGCCGTTTGTGCACGCCTTCGCGATGCTGGCGAGTGACGGCGGCGCCGTGCTTTACACCGACCCGGCGAAAATCACGCCCGAGGTGGCGGCGCATCTGGGAAGGGACGTCAGGGTTTCGCCCCGCAGCGCGTTGGAAAAGGATATCAAGGCGTGCAAAGGCAAGGGCGTGATGCTGGACCCCGATGGCGCCGCCGCATGGTTCTTCGATGCGTTCGCGGGGGCGAAGGCGCGGATTGTCGAGGGGCAGGATCCGTGCGCGCTGCCAAAAGCCTGCAAGAACGAAGTCGAGCTGGAAGGGATGCGCAACGCCCATCGCCGTGACGGCGAAGCGCTGACGAAGTTCCTGCGCTGGATAAAGGCGGAGGCGCCCAAGGGCGGGCTGGATGAAATAAGCGCGGCGGAAAAGCTCGAGGGGTTCAGGAAGCAGAGCAACCTCTATCGCGGCGGGAGTTTCGCCACGATTTCGGGCTTCGGCGCGAACGGGGCGGTGGTGCATTACCGCGCGGTGGAGGCGACGAACGCGAAGATCGAGGGGGATGGGTTGTTTCTCGTTGATTCCGGCGGGCAATATCCCGACGGGACGACGGATGTGACGCGCACCATCGCCATCGGCAGCCCGAGCGAGGAGATGAAAGAGGCGTATACGCGCGTGCTGAAAGGGCATATCGCGATTGCGCGCTGCAAGTTTCCCGAAGGGACGACCGGGTCGCAGCTCGATGCGCTGGCGCGCTATCATTTGTGGCAGGCGGGGATGGATTACGATCACGGCACCGGGCATGGGGTGGGAAGCTATTTAAGCGTGCACGAAGGGCCGCAGCGGATCAGCAAGATGGGCAACCGCGTGGCGCTGAGGCCGGGAATGATTCTTTCCAACGAGCCGGGCTATTACAAAGCGGGGGAATTCGGCATCCGGATCGAGAATCTCGTGGCGGTGGTGCGTTCGGCGGCTAAGGGGTTTTTAGAATTCGAGACGCTCACCCGTGCGCCATTAGAAGAGCGGCTGGTGCTGTGGGAGATGATGACGTATCCGGAGAAGAAGTGGTGGGAGAATTATCACGTGGGGCTGTGATTTCTGCTGTTAATATTATTCGCGTATGATGTTGATGTTTGTTTAACATTATAAGGAATTCTCTTGTGCATATTATTACCCAAAATTCTAAGATGCTCGTTATGATTATCGATACGATCAAAGGCGATGTAGCGGATGTTTGGAATACCCTAAAAGAATCCGCTGAACAGCTTGCAGACTTTCCGATGGCAACCGTATTCGAGGCACAGTTAAATTTGTGGGAGGCCAAGGAAATCGGGTTTGAATGTGCAAATATACGCATTCATAAGAAGCGGGGAATATTTGAAATCACCCCTTCTTCACGTAATCGGACAGCACTTTCTTGAGGCCGTTTTGAAAAGCTACGTCCAGCTTATCGCCCTGGATGCCGACGACCTTGCCGGTGCCGAATTTCTCGTGGATAACGCGGCTGCCTAAGGGGAAAGGCGTATCGGTGGAAGGTTTGAAGGACATTGGCGCTTGCCAGGATGATTTTGCCGAATCTGTAAGCACGTGCGCGGCGGGTTTGGCCGAGGGCGTATAGCTCAGGATTTTGTCGATGTCGTCGTTGAAGCTACTGGAGAGCGAATAGGTGCGCAGGCCCGCGGGGTTCACGGGTTCCAGGTGTTCGGGGGGGATTTCGGCGAGGAAGCGCGAAGGGAGGCTGTTTTGCCATTGGTTGTAGATGCGGCGTCTTCCCGCGTGGCTGAGCGTCAGGTGCTTGCGGGCGCGGGTGATGCCGACATAGGCCAGGCGGCGTTCTTCCTCCAGCCCCTGCTTGCCGAGTTCGTCCAGGGTGCGCTGGCTTGGGAACAGGCCTTCTTCCCAGCCGGGGAGGAAGACGATGTCGAACTCCAGGCCT
This sequence comes from Alphaproteobacteria bacterium, assembly GCA_017302755.1. Classification (GTDB taxonomy): domain Bacteria; phylum Pseudomonadota; class Alphaproteobacteria; order Rickettsiales; family JAFLCR01; genus JAFLCR01. Next base: position 20,713 of record JAFLCR010000007.1, on the reverse strand, counting down.
TTCGCCGAGTGCAGCGTCATCATGTTCACCATCTCGCCGGACTCGTCGCCGTCGCGGTCCATCACCAGGCCGACATGTTCTAAGAATTCGGTGACGGTGGGGAATTCCTGGAGGGCGCGCTGGAGTTCGCGCAAGTTGTCCAGGCGGCCTTGGGCGTCGGGGGTTTTTTCCTGTTTCCACATGTCGCGGTAGCCGGATTCGTCAAGCATCAGCTCCACGGTTTCGGCGAGCTGCGCGCGTTCGAGTTCCTTGCGCCAGGCTTTGAACTGTTCGAGGAGCTTTTGCAGGGTGGCTGCGGTTTTACCCTTGAGGCCGCCGGTGGCGATCAAATGTTCGATGGCGGTGTAAAGCGAGGTGTCGTTGCCGCGCGCCGTGGTGTGCAGCAGCTCCATGGTTGAGGCGCCGATGCCGCGTTTGGGGGTGTTGATGATGCGTTCCAGCGCCAGGTCGTCGTTGGGTTGGGCGAGGACGCGGATATAGGCCACCGCGTCGCGGATTTCCTGGCGTTCGTAGAAACGCAGGCCGCCGATCACGCGGTAGCGGATGCCGAGCGTCATCAGGCGTTCCTCGAAGGGGCGGGTCTGGAAACCGGCGCGTACCAAGATGGCCATGTCGTTCAGCGAATGTTTTTCGCGCTGGAACTGCTCAATGTCCTCGCCGATCTGGCGGGCTTCCTCGGCTTCGTCCCATACGCTTTTCAGGCGGAGTTTTTCGCCTTCGCTGGTGTCCGTCCACAGGGTTTTGCCGAGGCGGGATTCGTTCTTGGCGATCAGCGCCGAGGCCGCGCCGAGGATATGCGGGGTGGAGCGGTAATTCTGCTCGAGGCGGATGATCTTCGCGCCGGGGAAGTCCTGCTCGAATTTGAGAATGTTGCCGACCTCCGCGCCGCGCCAGCCGTAGATGGACTGGTCGTCGTCGCCCACGCAGCAGATGTTCTTGTGGCCCTGCGCCAGCAGGCGGAGCCAGAGGTATTGCGCGACGTTGGTGTCCTGGTACTCGTCGACCAGGATGTAGCGGAAACGCCCAGCGTAGTCGGCAAGCACGTCGCGGTGCTCGGTGAAGAGCTGGATGCACAGCAGCATCAGATCGCCGAAATCCATCGCGTTCGAGGTTTTCAGGCGCGCCTGGTAGCGCTTGTAGATTTCCACGCATTGGCCGCCGGCGTAATGCGCGCCGGGGGAGTTCGCGGCTTTTTCAGGAAGGAGGGCTTTGTCCTTGAAGCCCTGGATCACGCTGCTTACGGCGCGGGCGGGGTATTTCTTGTCGTCAATGTTCAGTTCGTTCAGCACCTGCTTGATCAGGCGGATCTGGTCGTCGGCGTCGAGGATGGTGAAGGTGGACTGGTAGCCGAGCGCCTCGGCGTGGCGGCGGAGGATTTTGGCGGCGATGGAGTGGAAGGTGCCGAGCCACAGGCCGGAAGCGTCGATGCCCGAATCTGCCAGCAGGTGGTGGACGCGTTCCTTCATCTCGCGCGCCGCTTTGTTGGTGAAGGTGACGGCGAGCACCTGGGAAGGCCAGGCGCGCTTCTCGCGCAGGATGTGCGCGATGCGCGTGGTGAGCACGCGCGTCTTGCCCGTGCCCGCGCCGGCCAGCACCAGCACCGGGCCGTCGATGGTTTCCACCGCCTCGCGTTGCGGCGGGTTCAGTCTGGAGAAAAAGGCGGGTATGGGAAGTGGAGCGGTCAAGATGTCAGTCATGAAGTGCAAAAAGGTGAAATTAGCCGGTTGTCATTCCCGCGCAGGCGGGAATCCATAACCACGGACGTTGAAAATAACGCAGGCGGATGACTCACGGCTCGTGAGCATGGATTCCCGCCTGCGCGGGAATGACAATCATCGTAAAGTTAGTATACTCCCGCCATAGGTATCAGGGAGAGCAAGGCGTGGACAAGCGCGAATTTGTGATACGGCCCGCACAAGAGAAGGATGCGGAGGCCATTGCCGCGCTGATGCGCGACCTCACGCACTTCGAGGGCACGGCCACCAGCAAGCTCGAGGCGGAGGATGTGAAGCGGGACGGCATGGGGCGGCGCTTCCGCGTGCTGGTGGCCGAGGCGGCGAAAGAGGCGATCGGCGTGCTTGCCTATTATCCCGGCTACGATCTCGCGAGCGCATCGCCGGGCACGCATCTTGCCGATCTCTTCGTGACGGAAAGCTGGCGCGGCATCGGGGTGGGGCGCGCGCTCGCGGCGCGGCTCGCGCGAGAGACGCTGCAGGAAGGCGGGCGCTGGATCAGTTGGACCGTGCTGACCGGCAACCGCGAGGGGCGGCTTTTCTATCATCGCCTCGGCGGGCAGGAAGTGCCCGTGCGCTTCATGGCCATGGGGCGCGAGAAGATGCGGATTCTGGCGGGCGACGAAGGCGAATAGGTCTTTTCCTCGCTGGCGCAATGCGGTACAACACCATAGATGTTGTAAAAAATTCCATCCCGCGCCTAGCCGTGGTAGGATGCTCGCATGAAAAAATGGATCATACTGGCGGTGGTGATTCTGGTGCCGGTCGCGGGCGGCACGCTGGTGCTGCCGTCGATGATAGACGCCGAGGCGGTGAAAAAACAGGCCATCGACGCCATCAGGCATACCACCGGCATTGAGCTGAAAGCGATCGGCCCGGCATCGGTTTCACTGTTTCCGCAGCCGACCGTGGTGCTTGCCGATGTGCGCCTGCGCAATCCGCGCGGGTTTTCCGATGTGGACATGATGGCCGTGCCGCAGGTGACGGTTGCCCTTGGCTGGGATGCCTTGTTCGCGGCAAGCCCTTCGCCGGGGCGCATCGCGCTTGAGCGGCCGGTGCTGGTGCTGGAAACGCTCTCCAACGGCCAGCGGAACTGGGACGCGCTGAAGGAAACCGTTGCCACCGCCGGACAGGCGGCGGGCGGCGCGGGCGGGACGCCGTTCTCAGGCAGCATCGCCGTCGACGGCGGCGAGGTGCAGGTGAAGAATGCGGCGGGTGGCGCGTCCTATGAGTGGAAGAACCTGAATCTCGAGGCGGCGCCGGGCGAGGTGGTGGACGTGGAGGCATCCTGGCAGTGGAATGGCGAGAAGGCGGCGCTCAGCGCGCGGATTCCCGCCAGGCAGAAGCATGGGGCTGTGCCCGCGGCGCTGACCCTGGCCGTGGCGGGCGGGCGGATCGCGTTTGACGGCCAGGCAGGCGCGGGCGAGTTTGTGCCGGCGGGAAGCCAGGGCAGCATCAGTGTTTCCATGGACGACCTCGCGCGGTTCGTGGCGTTCATGAAGGGAAAGACCTATGCCGCGGCCAGCCCGGTCGCGGTCAAGGCCGAAGGCAAATGGAAGATGGAGCAAAGCAGTGTGCTGCTGCATGACCTCACCATCACGGCGCCCGGTACATCGATTGCCGTGGCGGCGCGCGCGGGATGGGGAGCGAACGGCGTGGTCACATCCCAGCTTTCCGTGAAAGGCTCGGCCATGGATGCCGATGCGGTGTTGCAGGCGCTCGCCGGCATTCCCGATGAAGCCCAGAAAGAGGTGGAGGCCACGAAGAAAACCGCCATCAGACTCACCTTACCCGAAGGGCTCGACATGGCGCTCGACGCGCAATGCGACGGCATCACCCTGTTCGGCGGAAAGATGGGAAAACTCAAATTGTCCGCCAATCTTCAAGGCGGAGAGTTGGTCGTGAATCAGGCGTCGGCCACGCTTCCCGGCGACTCGGAGATGATGGTGTTCGGCGTGGTCGGGCGTGGCATCCAGGGCATGAAGCTCGAGGGGCGGGCCGAAGTGAAGGGAAGCAGTCTGCGCGGGCTGTTTACCTGGCTCGGCGCGGACGCTTCGGCATTTCCCAAGGATGTGCTTGGCAAATATCACATGAACGGTAACGTGCTGCTCACGGGAGACGAGATCCGGCTTTCCGAGATCAAGGCGGGCATGGACGCAACCCGCTTCGTTGGCGCGGCGCTCGTGACCCTCGCCGACACGCCGCCCGGGCTGAACGCGACGCTGCGTTTCGATCATCTTGACGGCGATGCCTATTTTCCCAAGGGCGTGGCCGCGGCCCCCCTGCCTCCCGGCACCTCGCCGCCGCCTTCGACGGCGTTCGATTGGCTGAAGCGCATGAAGATGAAGCTGCAGCTCAACCTCGCGGGCGAAAAGCTGCTATGGCGCGGCAAGACGTTTACCCAGCCTTCGGGCATGGTCGACATCACTCCGGACGAGCTGAAATTCAGCAAGCTCTCGCTGACGTCGGATTGGCTTTCCGTTGCCGGGCACGGTGGAGTAAAGCTCGGCGGCGAGCGACCTTTCGTCACCTTGAACCTGGAGATGCCGGAATTCGACACCGCCAAGATGATCGGCGAGGCGCCGAAAGGCAAGAAGGCGGGGGTGGAATACTGGTCGAAGGAGACGTTCGACCTCTCGCTGCTCAGGCAGTATGATGGCGCGTTTACGCTCACCGCGGGCAGGTTCATTCACCGCGATTTCCTGCTCGGCCCGTTTAATGCCGTTTCCAAGCTGGAGGGCGCCAAGCTATCTTTCAGTCAGGTCAAGGCAAGGTTCGCGGGAGGCAGCCTTGAGGCCCAGGGAAGCTTACTCGCTGCGGCGCTTCCGCAACTCGTCTTCTCCTTCAGCCTCACCGGCGCGGACATTCAGAAAACGCTGCTTGCTTTTGGCGGCGAGAATGACATCGTGGGGCTCATGAGCATGAACGGCAAGTACGCCGCCACCGGCAATGACGCATTCACCATGGCCCGCACCTTGGAAGGTGCGGGAAGCTTCGCTGCGGGCAGGGTGTCCGTCGGCGGGCTGGACCTTGTCTCGCTGGCGCGAAGGGTGGTGAACATCCGCACTGTTGCCGATGTCGTCAACATGACGCGGCTGGCGTTGGCCGATGGGCGCACGGCGCTGCAACGCATCACGGGCAATATCACGGTCAAGGGCGGCATCGCCGAAACGCCAGGCATCGTGCTCGATTCCGACGTGGCCGTGGGAAGCGCCGGTGGCAAAATCAATCTCTACGAGTGGACGATCGACGCGCTGGTGAAGCTGCGCGTCAAGCTCTCCGGCGGGCAGGAGCTGCCGCCGCTCGGCCTGTTGCTGAAGGGGGGGCTGCTTTCGCCCACCAAGCAACTCGACACTAAGGAACTTGAGGAATACATCGCCAAGCGCTCGGCGGATAAGCAGCTCCACCAGGGGCCGGGCCAAACGCAGTAACCATCACACGGGGGAAGCCATGTTCACCGCACTACGCGATTCCGAGGCCAAGCTGGTCGAAATGGCCAGCCGCCTGCGCGACGACAGCATGGGCTGGAGAGGCGTGCATTACAACTTCTCCAAGCTGCTCGAGCATTACAAGAGCGAGTATCAGATCAAGATCGCGGTCAACATCATCAACGATTTCCTCAAGGACGACGAGGGCGGGCTGTTCGTATGCAACGACAGCGACCTCATCCTCCTCGTCAAGGGCGTGATCAAGCCGAAACTCGACAAGGTGACCTTCCAGCTGCGCTACCTGTTCATGGATGATCCGATGGCTTATAGCAGCGACGGGTCGGAAAATTCCTCGTTCTGCGATTCCTACGACCTCACCGTGGCCTGGGAAGATTTCTTCGTGCTCACCAAGAAAAAGCTCGCCCGCGCCGCCAAGATCGAAAGCGGCGAGAAACCCGCCGACGCGCCCAAGCCGGGCGGGCCCAAGGTGACGCTCAAGCCCTTCACCCCCGCGCGGCTTGCCGCCGTGGAAACCGACATGGCCAAGGCCGATGTCAGCCGCATCATCCGCAAGCAGCCGGTCTGCGCCGTGATCGCGGGCAAGCCGGTGAAGCCGGTATTCGACGAGTTTTACATCAATATCGGCCATCTGCGGCAGATGCTGATGCCCGACGTGGATCTCGCGAGCGACCGGTGGCTGTTCAAATACCTCACGCAGATCCTCGACAAGCGCGTGCTCGACATGCTCGCCAAGCGGCCCAGCCAGTATTTCGGCAGCCCCGTGAGCCTCAACTTGAATGTCGCGACCGTGCTTTCCGCGGCGTTCCAGGAATTCGACGACACGCTGAAAGCGTCGAATATCCGAAGCTCGATCGTGATCGAATTCCAGATCGCCGACATCTTTGCGGACATGAAGGCGTTCATCGTCGCTAAGCAGGCGGCGCAGAAGATGGGCTACCGCGTGTGCCTCGACGGGCTGACGAACTTAAGTATCACGCAGATCGACCGCGAGCGCCTGGGCTTCGACCTTGCCAAGCTGCAATGGAACGCCGATTACGGCGACGACATGCAGACGGTCGAAAACCAGCGCCTGCTGAAGGCCGCCGAGCAATGCGGGCCGAACCGGCTCATCCTCACGCGTTGCGACAACCAGGAGGCGGTGAATTACGGGCATGCGCTTGGGATTTCGCTGTTCCAGGGCAGGCATCTGGATGCGATTCTGAACCCGCAGGCGAAAGTGGTGAATTAAGCGTATCGCGCTTGAAACGCGGAAAAGCGGGATCAATCCCTGGAGAGCAAATACGCCGGGAAGGTGTAATCCGGCGGGCCGGCGTCCAGATGCGGCTTGCCGGCATTCTGCGCGACCTCTCCCGTGAGGATCAGTGTAAGTTTTGGCTGTTTGGATTTTTTCAGTGTCTTGGATGTCGATTTCATGAGGGACTCCATGTATTGCGGAGCCAACCTAGCCGCACGCACATAAATTGGCGGGGCGGGATGGGAGTGTAAGTATAAAGGGAGTGTGGATTATGCAATCCCCCCCAAGCAGACGTATTTATATTCCAGATACTCGTCGATGCCGTGGATGCTGCCTTCGCGGCCGTAGCCGGATTCCTTGACGCCGCCGAAGGGCGCGACGGGGTTGGACACATAGCCTTCGTTCACGCCCACCATGCCGTATTCCAGGCCTTCGGCCACGCGCCAGATGCGCTTATGGTCGTTGGTGAAGACGTAGGAGGCCAGGCCGTAAGGCGTGGCGTTCGCAAGTTTCACCGCCTCTTCCTCGCCCTTGAAACGCGTTAGCGGCGCGATGGGGCCGAAGATTTCCTCGTGGAACATGTCCATCTTCGCATCGGCGTCCGTGTAGATGGCGGGGGCGCAGAAATAGCCGGGAAGATCGGGCGCGGAAGGTGAGGCCGAGGTTTCGCGTTTCGCGCCTTTCTTTTCCGCGTCGCTGGTGAGGCGGTTCACTTTTTCCTGCGCCAGCTTCGTGATCAGCGGGCCGATGGTGACGCCCGCTTCCAGGCCGCTGCCTAGTTTCAAGGCAGCCACTTTCGGGGCGAAGACGGAGAGGAATTTGTCATATACGCCGTCTTCCACCAGCACGCGGTTGGCGCAGACGCAGGTTTGCCCGGCGTTGCGGAATTTGCAGGCCATGAGGGCGTTCGCCGCGTCTTCGAGGTTGGCGTCGTTGAAGACGATGAAAGGCGCGTTGCCGCCAAGTTCCAGCGAGAGGCGCTTGAGATTATCGGCGCTTGCGCTTGCGAGCAGCTTGCCCACCCGCGTGGAGCCGGTGAAGCTGAGCTTGCGGATGCGCGCATCGCCCGTAAAGGCGGGGCCGATGCGGGCGGAATCGCCGGTGAGCACGGAAAACACCCCTTTGGGGATGCCTGCTTCTTCGGCGAGCGCGGCCAGCGCCAGGGCGGAGAAGGGCGTCAGTTCTGCGGGCTTGAGCAGCACCGGGCAACCGGCGGCGATCGCCGGCGCGATCTTGCGCGTGACCATGGCGGAGGGGAAGTTCCAGGGTGTGATCGCGGCCGCGACGCCCACGCTTTGGCGTAGCACCAGCATGCGCTGGCCGGGTTTGGTGGAGGTGGGGATTTCGCCGGCGATGCGAGGGCCTTCCTCGGCGAACCACTCGATGAACGACGCGGCATAGGCGATCTCGGTGCGCGATTCGCTGAGTGGCTTACCCTGTTCGAGCGTGAGCAGCGTCGCCAGATCCTCGGCGTGCTTCAGCATCAGCGAGTGCCATTTGCGCATGAGGTTGCTGCGCTCGCGCGGCAGGGTTTTCGACCAGGCGGGGAAGGCGGCATGCGCCGCCGTGATGGCGGATTGCACGGTGGCGTCGTCCAGGTTGGGGACATGGCCAATCACCTCGCGGGTGGCGGGGTTCTCGACGGGAATGGTGGCGCCGTTACTCGCAGAGGCCCAGGCGCCGTTCAGATAGGCTTGTTCGCGGAAGAGGGAGGGGGTGGTGAGGGTAGGGACTGTAGTGGACATGTGTTTTTTTAAGTTGCGCGGCTTCGCCGCTGGTTATTCTTTTTGACCCCCACCCGACGCGAGCCGCGCCACCCTCACCCGCAAGGGGTGAGGGTTTTATTCGCAGATCACTTTGAGTTTGTATTCTGAGCCTTTCGCGCCTAGCACGATCTCGTTTTCGCCCATGGCGAGCGGGGCTTTGTAGACGCCGCGGCCGCGGCCGATCTGGTGACCGTTGACCAGGCTGCCGAAGCGGCTGCCGCGGTCGAGGAACACGATCTTGCCTTCGTCGATTTCGATGGCTGCGTGGTTGCGCGAGACAATGAGCGGCGGGCCTTCGGAGGCGATGTAGAGGTGGTTCTGGTCGTAGCGGTTCGGTTCGCCATCCTCGGGGTAGCCGCCGATGCGGTAGGGTAGGCGCGCCACCGGAACCTCCGCCGCCTGCACCAGGTTCGCCACGCGCTCCGAGCCGGGGACGATGCGAAGCACGCGGATGTCGGACTCCAGCAGCACGGTCGCCTGCTCGGAAGAGGTGACGCGCTGGTTGGTGGAGCGGAGGCGGTCGATCATCGCCTGGATCATGCGGCCGACGGGCGGGGGGATGGCGATCACCATGTCTTCAAACACGCGGCGGTCGATGACTTCGACGGTGACCGCGTCGAGCGCGCGGGCAGAGGCGGAGCGGGGGCTGGCGTCTAGCAGGCCCATCTCGCCGAAAGGGGAGCCGGGCTCGAGGATGGCCAGCGATACCTCGCCGTTGGGGCCGGATTTCAGGATCTCCACCCGGCCATCCAGCAGATAATAGGCATGGTCGCTCGGCTCTCCCTCGCGGAAGATGATGTCCTTGGCGGCGAATTGGCGTTGCTGCATAAGCTCTTGAAGGGTAAAAGAGATATGCTTCAGTTTAGAAAGGAAAGATTAAGGATTGGTCAAGGTGGCGGGCTGGAGAGCGGCATTATCCTTGCTTCATAATCTTAAGGCAGAGGCTCTGGAACCCCAGCAGCCATGCTGACGGAGTTATTCGCAGATTGCTTGATGCGATATCCGGCGGTTTTGAACTAAGGACGCATATAGCCCTGAACAAGCTTATCTGCCGCGGAGGTTGCTTGCTGCGCTGAAAATCGCATCCATAGCCTTATCCGCATTTTTAGCCAGACTTCGCGTAAACTCGCCAACCACTTCCTTTATGTCTCCGCGAGAAACGGCATCCAATGCGTTGTGAAGATGGTCGTTGTTGTGCGAATACCCGGTAAGCTCCTGCAGCTTGTGCGTGTAATCTGGCTGCAAACCATTGAGCTCTGCATTATGAGAAATAATGGCGGCAATCCCAACTTGGGCGTACAAAGAATTGTCATTGAAGTTTAGTGCCGCAGTATCGATGCATATCGCTGCATGAGGTACACTATATCTGTTGAGAAGCTGTGTAAGCTTCTCTCTGGTTTCCGGTGAATCATCGCCTTGCGTGGTTAAAACATGGTGATGCCCATAATGTTGTTGATTAAAAGAATCGGGATTTTTTCCTGCCTCAACATGCTCTCTGTATGCTGTATACATCGCATTCTCACCATAGCTTATGTGAGCTAAGTTAATGCCTAGATCACGTGCTTGAGCACCAAAGTGAGGATCCCTCATTAATCGGTCTAGGTTATCGGAGGATATAATGGCGCCAACAAGCATTCTTTCCTCATAAGTAAGGATTATTGCCTATTTTTACAGCGCAATTATTTACTTTTCTTAAAAGATTGAGGTGATTGCAATTCTCTGGTTTCTTTGAATAAGAATGGCTTGCTGCTCTCCTCACCCTGGCCCCTTCATGAGGGAAGGAAGAACCGTCATTGTTCAATAATGTTGTAATATATTGTTTATTCGACTGTTACTGATTTCGCCAAATTCCTTGGCTGATCCACGTCCGTGCCTTTGAGCACCGCCGTGTGATAGGCCAGAAGCTGCACCGGGAGCGCATAGAGGATCGGCGAGAGCAGCGGGCTGGAGGGGGGCACGGGAAGCTGCTTCCAGGAAATGTCTTTCGTGCTGGAGAGCGCCGCCACATCGCCGATGGTGATCAGCTTGCCCCCGCGCGCGGCGACTTCCTGCATGTTGGATTGGGTTTTCTCGAAAAGCGGGCCCGAGGGGGCGAGGGCGACAATGGGCATCTGCGGGTCGATGAGGGCGATGGGGCCGTGCTTGAGTTCACCCGCCGCGTAGGCCTCGGCGTGGATGTAGGAGATTTCCTTGAGCTTCAGCGCGCCTTCCATCGCGATCGGGAAATGCGGGCCGCGGGCGATGTAGAGCACGTCGCGGCAATCCATGACCTCGGCGGCGATGGATTTCACGCTCGCATCAAGCTGCAGCACCTCGGCGGCGCGGGAGGGAAGCTCGCTCAGGGAAAAGAGCAGCTCCTTGGCTTTGGCGCGGCCGAGCGTGCCTTTCAGCACGCCGAGATGCAGCGTGAGGCAGGCGAGCACCACAAGCTGCGTGGTGAAGGCTTTCGTGGAGGCGACGCCGATTTCGGGTCCGGCGTAGTTGGGCAGCACCAGCTCGGCTTCGCGGCCCATGGAACTCATAGTGTTGTTGAGGATGGCGGCGATGCGCGCCCCTTGGCTCTTGGCGAGGCGCAGGCCCGCCAGCGTATCGGCGGTTTCGCCAGATTGCGAGATGCAGAGCACCAGCGTTTCCGCGTTCAGGATCGGCTCGCGGTAACGGAATTCGGAGGCGATATCCACCTCCGTTGGGATGCGGGCGTAATGCTCGAGCCAGTATTTTGCCACCATGCCCGCGTAATAGGACGTGCCGCAGGCGACGATGTGCAGGCGCTCGATGCTGGAAAGGTCAATGCTGTGTTTGGGCAACGCAATCTCGCCGGTGACGGGATTGGCGTAGGCGGAAAGCGTTTCGCCAAGCAGCGTGGGCTGTTCGTGGATCTCCTTCAGCATGTAATGGGCGAAATCGCCTTTGCCGGTGGCGTCGGCGCTGATCGCCAGTTCGCGCACGTCGCGCAGCGCGGGCTTGCCTTCGGCGTCGAAGAAAGACGCGCCTTCGCGCGTGAGTTCCACCACGTCGCCTTCGTCGAGATAGCTGACGCGGCGGGTGAAGGGCAGCAGGGCCAGGGCGTCGGAGCCGAGATACATTGCGGCGTCGCCAAAGCCGACAGCCAGCGGCGAACCCTGGCGCGCGCCGAAAAGCAGGTTCTCATGCCCCGCGATGAGGATGCCGAGCGCGTAGGCGCCGTGCAGCCGGGCGACGGCTTGCTGGACGGCATCGCGGGGGGAGAGTCCCTGATTCAGCAAATCGGTGATGAGGACGGGGATGACTTCGGTGTCGGTTTCGCTCGTGAAGCGATGGTCCTTCTTTATGAGTTCGGCGCGCAGCTCGCGGAAATTCTCGATGATGCCGTTATGGACGACGGCGACCTTATCCGTCGCGTGCGGGTGGGCGTTGGCCTGCGTCGGCGCGCCGTGGGTGGCCCAGCGCGTGTGGCCGATGCCGGCGTGGCCGGAGAGCGGTTCTTTCGCCAGCAGGGTTTCGAGGTTGGCGAGCTTGCCCTCGGCGCGGCGGCGCTGGATGGCTCCATCGGTGACCGTGGCGACGCCGGAAGAATCGTAGCCCCGGTATTCGAGGCGTTTCAGCCCTTCGGCAAGGCCGGGAATGACGTTATGATGGGAAACCGCGCCGACGATGCCGCACATGGGAATGCTCCTGAGGAATGCCTCTGCAAATCATAGCGCATGGCGTTATGCAAGCGGTCAAATGCAACAATTTGCTACGGGCTTAGCGCCCGCGCCGCTCGGAATCCGGCTGCGCGCCGCCATGCTGGTGGAAGTAGAGAAGGGGATCGGCGATCTCCTCCGGCGTCAGGGCGTGCAGCTCCGCATGCCGGCGCGACAGGTGGTAGGAAAATACCGGCGGCGACTCGGGGAAGATATCAGGGTAGCGCGTCTGGAGCCATTCGGCGAGCGCGGCGGCCTGCGCCACCCCGGACACGCGCCTGGCCATGCCGCTTTTCGAGGTGCTGCAAGCCGCCACGCCCTTGACGCCCTGAAGGCGGGCGAGCAGGTCCACCTCGTTCATGCCGGGGAAAGCGTTCTGCTGCGCGGTGTAGTGTTCCCATCCCATTGCGGCGAGGGCGGCCCAGAACCCGTCCAGCGCCTGCCGCGCGGCGGCGATGTGAAGCGCGGTGAATTCCTCCACGCGCATCGTGCCGACCACCGCGATATCCTTCTCCTGCATGCCACGGAGGAAGGTGAAATGGCTGACCGCCTCCTCCCGGTACGTCATCACCTGCGCGCCTTCCCGCCAGGTGCGGACGCTGCACGCGTCCGAGCTGGAAACGAGAACGGGGTCGGCGTCGCCCGCGGCGTTGCCGTCCAGCAGCAGGCCGACACGGGAGAAATAATCGAAGAAGGAAACGGGGAAACCTCGCTTGAGCGCCGTGGCGGGAAGACCGGGAAAGGCGTTTCGGAAAGGGCGGACATTTTCGTGGCACATGGCGTCATAGGCGGCGTCGCGGACGCCCGCCATCACGTCGAAAAAAGAAATCCGGGCGACTTCCTTCCCTGGCGTGAATTCCAGCATGTGCAGGTAGAGACAGCCCCGCTCGTAAGCGGCGAGGATCGCATCGCGCGATTCGGTGAGGTTATGGAAACCGGGGCTGGCCATGGGGCGCGGCATTCGCGGGGCGGCTATTTCCGCCGCTTCTTCCAGTAGCCTTCAGCCTTACCTTCACCGTGCTCCTGCTTCGCGCGGGTGACGGCGATGGCGTTCGGGGGGACGTTCTCCGTGATGACGCTGCCCGCGCCGACGATGGCGCCGTCGCCTACGGATACAGGGGCCACGAGGCAGGTGTCGGAGCCGATGAAGACGTTCGCGCCGATCTCGGTCTTATGTTTGGAGACGCCGTCGTAATTGCAGGTGATCGTGCCCGCGCCGATATTGCTGCCTTCGCCTACGACCGCATCGCCGATATAGGTGAGATGGTTGGCTTTGGCGCCTTTGGCCAGCGTTGCGTTCTTGATCTCCACGAAATTGCCGACATGCGCGTTCTCGCCGACATGCGCGCCCGGGCGCAGCCGCGCGTAGGGGCCGACGATGCCGCCTTTCTCCACGCGGCAGTTCTCTAAATGGCTGTAGCTTTTGATTTCCACGTTATCGCCCAGGTGCACGTTTTCGCCGATCACCGCAAAGGGGTGGATCAGCACGTCGCGGCCGTGGGTGGCGCTGGCGCTTAAGAAAACGGTGTCGGGGGCGAGCAGCATGGCGCCGTTTTCCAGCCATTGCAGGCGCAGGCGTTGTTGAATGTGCGTTTCCAGCGCAGCCAGCTCGGCGCGGGAGTTGACGCCCAGAAGCTCGGTGGCGTCGGCGTCCACTGCCAGCGTTGTTTTGCCCAGCGATGTAGCCAGGCCCACCAGGTCGGTGAGGTAGTATTCCTTTTTCGCGTTCTGGTTCGTGAGCTCCGGCAGGAGGGTGAACAGCGTCTCCGAGCGGATCGCCATCACCCCGCTGTTGCACCAGGGAAGGGCGCGCTGCTCCTCATCAGCGTCCCGGTATTCGATGATGCGCTTCACCGTGCCTTCGGCGTGAATCAGCAGGCGGCCGTATTCGCCGGGGTTTTCGGGCTTCATGGCGAGCAAGGCGATGTCGGCGGCGGGGTTTTTCTCCAGCCGCTGGGTCAGGGTGCGCAGCGTTGCCTCCGAAAGCAGGGGGGTGTCGCCGTAGAGCACCAGCACGATGCCGGAAAATCCCTCCAGGTGGGGCACGGCCTGGCGCACGGCGTGGCCCGTGCCCTCGCGGGTCTGCTGGGTGACGATGTGGCCTTCGGGCGCTTCCTGCTTCGCGCACGCGGCGACGGCGTCCATGCCGGGGCCGATCACGGTCACGATTCGCTCCGGGCCAAGGGTTTTCGCGGTGCGCAGCACATGGGCGAGCATCGGCACGCCGCCGAGCTTGTGCAGCACCTTCGGAAGGGCGGATTTCATGCGCGTGCCCTCGCCAGCGGCGAGGATAACGGTGGCGAGACTGGACATGGGGTGGTTATACGGGCTGGGGGGCGCGGTGTCGAGGGGGAGGTTTGGGGAAATGACGCAGGGGAAGTCAACGAGTTATCGCCGTTGCATTATCCCGTTTCACTGTGGCGCGGCGGCACTTGATTCCTCTGGATTTTGCGCTATGGTGCGGCCAGATTCACTTTATCTTGCGCAAGCGGAGCGTTTTTCATGGCATGGCAATGGCTTCTTAACGGCTTTTCCCTGATGGCGGCGGAAGGGCGGCCCATGCACCTCGAACCCTGGGAAGTCTATTTCGAGAAGACGGCGTCGCCGGTCATGGAAAAAATGGTGGAATTCCACGACTTCCTCCTGGTGATGTGCATCGTGATCTCGGTGTTCGTGATGGGGCTGCTTACCTATGTGTGCCTGCGCTTCCGCCAGTCCAGCAATCCCGTGGCCAGCAAGACGACGCACCATACGCTGCTTGAGATCATCTGGACTTCGGTGCCGGTGCTGATTCTGCTCGTGATCGCGATTCCTTCCTTCCGCCTGCTGTTTTACTCTGGCGGTTCGCCGGACCCCGACCTCACGATCAAGGTGGTGGGGCATCAGTGGTACTGGTCTTATGAATATCCCGACCATGGCGGCTTCGGCTATGACAGCACGATGGTCGAGGATAAGGATCTGAAACCCGGCCAGTTCCGCCTGCTCGAGGTCGATCATCCCATCGTGGTGCCGGTGGATAGGACCGTGCGCGTGCAGTTGACGGCGGCGGACGTGATTCACGCTTTTGCGGTGCCCGCGTTCGGTATCAAGAAGGACGCCATGCCCGGGCGCCTCAACGAAACCTGGTTCAAAGCCGATAAGCTTGGCACCTATTACGGGCAGTGCTCGGAACTCTGCGGCGTGCGCCACGGCTTCATGCCGATCAAGGTGCAGGTCGTCTCCGAGGCGGACTTCCTGAAATGGGTCGAGGGTGCGAAGCAGGGCAGCTATGCCGCTTACGGCGAGCAGGTGATTGCGGCGAAACCGGCCGAAGCGCCGGCGCCTAAAGCGCCGGTGAAAGCGCCCGTGGCCGCGGAGCAGCCCGCAGCCAAGCCTGCGCCCGCGGTTCGGCCGGCTCAGGAAACCCAGCCCACGCCTCCGGCGCAGCCGGCGGAGACGCAGCAACAGGCTCCGGCTTCCGGCCAGGATAAAGCAGAATAGAGACACAGGGGATTCGATATGAGCACGGCGACGGGAACCATGAGCCATCACCACGACGATCACGCGCATCACAACCCCACGGGGATCAAGCGCTGGCTGTTTTCCACCAACCATAAAGACATCGGCACGCTGTACATCATCTACGCGGTGGTGGCGGGCCTTCTGGGGATGATCATGTCGATCATCATGCGCGCCGAGCTGATGGAGCCGGGCAACCAGATCCTCGGCGGCGACCACCAGTTCTACAACGTGGTGCTCACCGCCCATGCGCTGCTGATGGTGTTCTTCTTCATCATGCCCGCACTGATTGGCGGGTTTGGCAACTGGTTCGTGCCGCTCATGATCGGCGCGCCGGATATGGCGTTCCCGCGCATGAACAATATCAGCTTCTGGCTGCTCGTGCCGGCGCTGCTGCTGACCCTTGGCTCGGCCTTCGTGGACGGCGGGGCAGGCACCGGCTGGACGATCTACCCGCCGCTTTCCGGCGGCACCGCGCATGCGGGCATGGCCGTGGACATGGCGATCTTCGCGTTGCATCTGGCTGGTATTTCCTCGATTCTCGGCGCGATCAACTTCATCGTGACCATTCTTAATATGCGCGCTCCTGGCATGACGCTGCATAAGATGCCGCTCTTTCCCTGGGCGATCTTCCTGACCGCGATCCTGCTGCTGCTCGCGCTGCCGGTGCTTGGCGGTGCGATCACCATGCTGCTGACGGACCGCAATTTCGGCACCAGCTTCTTCGATCCCGCTGGCGGTGGCGATCCGCTGCTGTTCCAGCATCTGTTCTGGTTCTTCGGCCATCCGGAAGTGTACATCATCATCCTGCCCGCCTTCGGCATTATGAGCGAAATCGTGCCGACCTTCTCGCGCAAGCCCATCTTCGGCTATCTGGGGATGGTGTACGCGATGTCGTGCATCGGTATTCTTGGCTTCATCGTGTGGGCGCACCATATGTATACCACCGGCATCTCGGTGGAGGCGCGCGCGTACTACACCCTCGCCACCATGGTGATCGCGGTGCCCACGGGCATCAAGATCTTCTCCTGGATTGCGACGATGTGGGGCGGGTCGATCAGCTTCCAGACGCCGATGCTGTATGCCATCGGCTTCATCTTCCTGTTTACCGTGGGCGGCGTGACCGGCGTGGTGCTGGCCAATGCCGGCATGGACGTGGTGATGCAGGATACCTACTACGTGGTCGCGCATTTCCACTACGTGATGTCGCTCGGCGCGCTGTTCGGCGTGTACGGGGCGTTCTATTACTGGATCGGCAAGATGTCCGGCTATCAGTATAACGAATGCCTGGGCAAGATTCAGTTCTGGCTGACCTTCATCGGCACCAACATCACTTTCTTCCCGCAGCACTTCCTTGGGCTGGCCGGCATGCCGCGCCGCATTCCCGATTATCCGGATGCCTATGCGGGGTGGAATTATGTGTCGTCGATCGGCTCGTATATCGGGGCGTTCTCGGCGCTGTTCTTCCTGTACGTGGTGATCGAGATGTTCGTGAAGAAGCGGCCCGCCGCGGCGAATCCGTGGGGCGAGGGGGCGCGCACGCTCGAGTGGACGCTGCCTTCTCCGCCGCCGTTCCATACGTTTGAGACGCAGCCTGTTATCAAGTGAGTACCGCCGCCCTTCCCACCGCTGACGCTTCTTCGGAAGTACGCGACTACGTCACCCTCATGAAGCCGGGGGTGATGCAGCTGGTGGTATTCACCGCCGTGGCGGGGATGCTGCTCGCGCCGGGTGTGGGGCAGATGCACCCGCTGATCTTCGCCATCGCCGTGATGTGTGTAGCGGTAGCCTCGGGTGCGGGCGGGGCGATCAACATGTGGTTCGACCGCGACATCGACGCGGTGATGCTGCGCACGGTTTCGCGGCCGATTCCGGCGGGGCGCGTTCAGCCGGCGGATGCGTTGTGGTTCGGAGTGATTCTTTCGGTGGCCTCGGTGTCGCTGATGGGGCTGGCGGTGAACTGGGCGGCGGCCTCGCTGCTGGCGCTTGCCATCGGGTTTTATGTGTTCGTGTACACGATGTGGCTGAAGCGCAGGACGCCGCAGAACATCGTCATCGGCGGCGCGGCGGGCGCGTTTCCGCCCATGATCGGCTGGGCGGCGGTAACGGGCGAGGTGTCGCTCTATTCCATCGTGCTGTTTTTGATCATCTTTCTATGGACTCCCCCGCATTTCTGGTCGCTGGCGCTTTATAGAAGCGGCGATTACCAGCGGGCCGGGGTGCCCATGCTGCCCGTGGTGGCCGGGCTGGAATCCACCAGGCGCCAGATCGTTTTTTATGCGGTTATTCTGGCGCTTGTCACGCTTGTTCCGTCAGTAATGGGGTGGGCAGGCCTACCTTATACGGTGGCTGCCGGCGCGCTGAACCTCGTATTTTGTGGGCTCAGCCTGCGAGTGCTTCTCAACAAGGATGATGCTTCGGCGAAAACCAACTTTTTCTACTCGATTCTTTACCTTTTCCTGTTATTCTTGGCTTTGGTAATCGACCATAATCTATGAGGGATTCAATGGAGTCGTTGTCGTCCATGCTCCAGGCTTGCGGAAGCCTGACGTTTCAAGTGATCGTGTTCAGCTTCTTCATGGGAAGCTTGTTCAGCATCTTCGTGCTTTCCTTCCTGGAAATGCTCCAGACGTGGCGCGCGAAGAAAAAAGACTCCTGAAATGACATCGCTTTCCCCGGCCAAGCGGCGTAAGAATCTTGCGCTGCTGGCGGTTCTCTTTGGCTTCGCGGCGCTGATGTTCACACTGACCATCGTGAAGCTCGGAGCATTGCGTTAAGCGAAAGCCCGGGTTTCCCAGGAATCGCTTTGCGCTCCCGCCGTTAAGGCGGTAGATATGCTTCATGATACTTTCCAGAAACGGGCGCACGGCGCTATCGCTGGCGATGCTGGTGGCGGGCATGGTCATGCTGACCTACGCCTCGGTGCCGCTTTACCGCGCCTTCTGCCAGCTGACGGGGTTTGCTGGCACGCCGCTCAAGGCCGCGGCCAATCCCAACAGCGCCGCCGTGGGCAAGGAGATCACGGTCACGTTCAACGCCGATACCGATGCCGGCCTGCCGTGGAATTTCAAGCCCAACCAGCATGAAGTGAAGGTGCGTCCGGGGCAGACGATGCTGATCTCCTACCACGCCGAGAACCGCTCGGATAAGGCGGTGATGGGCACAGCGACGTTCAATGTTTCGCCACCTCAGGCAAGCCCGTATTTCAATAAGATCCAATGTTTCTGTTTTGAGGAGCAAACACTTGAGGCAGGGCAGAAGGTGGACATGCCGGTGTCCTTTTTCATCGACCCCGCCATCCTCGACGATCCTGACGTAAAGGATATCGGCACAATCACCTTGTCTTATACGTTTTTTAAGCTAAAGAAGTGACAGTGCACCAAAGCCTAACCAAGGCACTCTTTTTAAGGCGGATTCTTCCATGAGCGCACCTCATTCTTCTCATTCCCATGCAGATCACGGCCATGGCGGCCAGACGCATCCCTATCATCTGGTGAATCCGAGTCCCTGGCCGATCACCATGTCGTTCTCGCTGCTGACTTTCGTCGCGGGGCTGTTGTTCACCATGCATGGCAAGCCGGGGCTGGGCCACGGGCTGCTTGCCGCGGGCGTGCTCGCCATTCTTGCGATCATGTATGTGTGGTGGCGCGATGTGATCCGCGAAGGCATCAAGGATAAGGCGCATACGCTTGCCGTGCAGCACGGGCTCAGGCTCGGCATGGCGCTCTTCATCATTTCCGAGGTGATGTTCTTCGCCGCGTTTTTCTGGGCGTTCTTCAATGCCGCGGCCATGCCGCTCGTGCCGCTCACCGAAACCTGGCCGGCGCTTGAGGCTGGCATCTGGCCGCCCAAGGGCATCAAGGTGTTCGACGCCTGGACGCTGCCTTTCATGAACACGCTGATCCTGCTGCTTTCGGGCACCACGGTCACCTGGGCGCATCACGCGCTGCTGCATAACGACCGCAAGGGGCTGATCCATGGCCTTGCGTGGACGGTGTTTCTCGGCGTGCTCTTCACCTGCACCCAGGCCTATGAATACGCGCACGCGCCGTTCGGCTTCAAGGACGGCATCTACGCCTCCACCTTCTATATGGCGACCGGCTTTCACGGCTTCCACGTGATCGTGGGCACGACCTTCCTGGCCGTGTGCCTCATTCGCGCCATTCGCGGCACGCTGACGGTGAAGGGCCATCTCGGCTTCGAGTTCGCCGCATGGTACTGGCACTTCGTGGACGTGGTATGGCTGTTCCTGTTCGTTTGCGTGTACTGGTGGGGCGGCATGGGCGGCGAGATCGCGCAGCATTAATTGCTGCTATGCTGGCCATCTAGGCGGGTTTTCTGCGCTTCCGGTGCTCACGGACGGACGTACGCTCCGCTCCGGTTCTCGAAAGCCCAGCCTATATGACTCAGCCTAGCGCAATTACCTCCCCCGCAGGAAAGACCATGGAGAGATCTTCGCTCTGGAAATCTGCATTGCTCTGCCGCTGCCCTTCCTGCGGGAATGGAAGGCTGTTTGAGGGGTTCCTGAAGGTGCGGGATGAGTGCGGGGTTTGCCGCTTCGTGCTGAAGGATTATGAGCGCGGCGACGGCCCGGCTTTCTTCGCGATGCTGGCGGTGAGCATTCTGGCGGTGCTGATTGCCGTAGGACTGGAAATCTGGTTCGAGCCGCCGATCTGGCTGCATCTGCTGATCGAGACGCCGGTGGTGCTTGCGGGGACGGTGCTGGGATTGCGCTCGGCCAAGGCGGCGCTGATCGCGATTCAGTATAAGCATAAGGTGGATGGGTATGGGGTTTAATTTTTCTCGCAATCCCTGGCTGACGGTGTGCACGGCGGGCGCGCTGCTTGTGCTGCTTGCGCTTGGCACCTGGCAGGTGCAGCGGCTCTTCTGGAAAGAGGCGCTGATCGCCACCGCCGAGGCGCGGCTCAAGGAAGAGCCGACGGCGCTGCCTGAAGGGGCGGACGGTGCGGCGCTGGAATACCGGCGCATCAATGTCACCGGCAGCTTCGCGCATGAGAAGGAGATCCATCTGGGCGTGCGCTACCGCAAAGGGGTGGTGGGCTATGCGATCCTGACGCCCATGAAGCTCGCCGACGGGCGTTGGCTGCTCGTGAACCGCGGATGGGTGCCACCAGAAAAACGCGACCCCGAAACGCGCAAGGAAACGCAGCTTCCCGGCGAGGTATCGCTTGCCGTCATGATCCGCGCGCCGAAGAAAAAAGGCTATTTCGTGCCGGAGAACAACCTCGCCAAAAATTACTGGTTTTACGTGGATATGGCGCAGGCCAGGGAATTCACAGGACTGGAGTTGCTACCCTTCTAAGCCGAGGCGATTGGCAAGGCGGTGAAAGACACCTATCCGGAAACC
>JAFLCR010000069.1 GCA_017302755.1 Alphaproteobacteria bacterium | reverse complement strand
ATTACCGATTCCGACACCGCTTCAGAGATCGGCAGCGATTTTCCCAACACGGCGGAAACGAGCGCCACGCTCCAGCTTCGCTACCAGGCGACGGAAGACTGGGCCTTCGGCGGCACGGTGACCTATCGCGGCGAGATCTCCGGCGGCACGCCGAACGCGGCGGTGACGGGCAACGAGCTTGATGCTTACGCCAAGCTCGACCTGATGACGGAATACAAGATCACCAAAAACGCGGCGCTGCGCCTGAATATCCTCAACGTCACGGACGAGGAATATTACGACGCACTTTACCGTTCCACGGCGCCGTTCGTGTATGTCGGCGAGGGCCGCAGCGCCTTCCTGACGCTGGCCTATGAGTTTTAGGAATCACCTTTATTTTGTCATCCCGGCGTAAGCCGGGATCCATCGTGACGCTTGGCACTGTGCTTGGGGGAAGCATGGATCCCAGCTTTCGCTGGGATGACAATGCTTGTATAGTCGCTGAAATATCCCAAGGTCCGCATGCTTACCGTCGTTGAAAAACTCCTTAGCCGCCCGCAGGTCGCCGAGTTCCGCAAGGTGCTCGACGCGGCGTCGTGGGTCGACGGCAAGGCGACGGCGGGCAGGCAGTCCGGCGCGGTGAAGCAGAATCGCCAGCTTCCCGAAGGCTCGAAGGAATCGCGTGAGCTGGGCGACAAAATCCTCGACGCGCTCGCGGGCAATCCGCACTTCATTTCCGCCGCCCTGCCGCTGAAAATTTTTCCGCCACTTTTCAACCGCTATGAGGGCGGTGAGCATTTTGGGACGCATGTGGACAATGCCATCCGCGCTGTGCCCGGTACGGCGACGCGCATCCGCACGGATCTGTCATGCACCTTGTTTCTCTGCGAACCGGAGGAGTATGACGGCGGCGTGCTGACGATCGAGGATGCCTACGGTGCGCAGGAGGTAAAGCTTCAGGCGGGCGACCTGGTGCTTTATCCCTCCACCAGCCTGCACCATGTGACGCCGGTCACGCGTGGGGCGCGGGTGTGTTCGTTCTTCTGGATGCAGAGCATGGTGCGCGACGACGGTGAGCGCACGTTGCTTTTCGATCTAGATCAGTCGATTCAAGCGCTTTCAGCGGAAAAGGGCGCGAACGACCCGGCGGTTGTCAGGCTTTCCGGCATTTATCACAACCTGGTGCGCCGTTGGGCAGCGTGTTGATTGATAAGTTGCTGATATAATTTATTATATTGCCTAAAATTTTCACTAAATTTTTTTTGAAATTAGGGGTGTTTTGTTCTTTTTCTGGAACAATGGAAAGTGAGGAAACGCCTCATTTTTCAAGTTCATGGACTCAAAACCACATCTTCCTGACACGAAGCACGCGGCGATACGCCACCTGGACCTAAGCCACAAGGCGGGCATCGGGGGTGAAGGCGCGGTGACGGTGAAGCTCGCGCTGTCCAGCGCCGAGGCGGGTGCGCTGCGCGTGAAGGCGGCGCAGGACGGGCGGATGCAGGTCGATGTCGATCCCGTCACCGGCGTGGTGACGATCTCCGGCGATGCGGCCCTGGTGCATGCGGCGCTGCGCGACGTGCAGCTCGAGGTGAAGCCTGGGTTCAGCCAGAGCTTCAAGATGGAGATCGCCACTTCCCAGGGCGGCGGGGAGCATCACGCGCAGATGGTGCTGTATTTCGAGAAAGGATCCGGCCATCACGTGCCGATGAGCGGGCTGGGCAGCGGCGCGTCGCCGCAAAGCCCGGCGCATGACGATGAGATGGAGGCCTATGAATCGCCGCGCTTCGGCGAGCAGGTGCAGCAGCGCGTGCAGGCGTTGCATGCGACTTTGGAGGAAACGAAGCTGTCATTGCTGCCGGAAGCGGAGGCCGAACCCGGCGGAACCGGCCTGCGGGACGATCCGTATTTCTCGACGGCCAAGAGCGACATCCTGTTGCTGTCGGGCCAGATTCCGCCGGCATCGCAGGTGCCGCTTCTTCCCGCCACCGTGCCTGCCGAACCGCAGCCGCTTCCGCCCGCCAACGAAATTCCGGCCGCCGTCGCGCCGCCCCCGGTCGGCACGGGGGGTGGCACGCTGCACCAGATTCTTCCGCCGCTGAACAGCGACCCGCCCGTGCTGACCCTGCCCGTGGGCGCGCAGGTCACGAACGAGGAGGTGGCGCGCATCCTTTCCGGAATCGGCATCGCGGATCCCGACAGCACCAGCGTCACGCTGACACTCAGCGTCGCCCACGGCACGCTCACGCTCAACAACGCCGTGGCGGGCGGGCTCACCGCCGGGCAGATTGGCGGCAATGGCGGCGCGTCGGTGAGCGTCACCGCGCCGATCTCCGTCATCAACGCCACGCTTGCCGACGCCACGGGGCTTACCTACACGCCCACGCTGAACTACGCGGGGGCGGATACGCTGACTGTCACAGCCAACGACAATGCGGGCGGCGCCGCCACCGGCACGGTCAGCCTCACGGTCACCAATGTGAATGATTTGCCGACGGCGGGCAACGACACGGTTTCCACCTCAGAGGACTCGCCGCTTATCATCAGCAAAGCCACGCTGCTCGGCAATGACGCGGACATCGAGGACGGCGCGCCGGTCTTCTTCTCCTTCGCCGCGCCGGGCAGCGGCGCGCTGGTGGATAACGGCAACGGCACGCTCACCTACACGCCCGCCGCCAACTGGAACGGCTCGACCAGCTTCACCTACACAGTGCGCGATACGGCGCTGGCCTCGGCGGTGGGCACGGTGACGGTCAACGTTGCCGCCGTGAACGATGCGCCTACCGTGCCCCCGGCGAACGCGCCGCGCGACCAGGGGCTGGGTACCTCGCAGGCGCTGGCCTTCACCATTCCGGCGGGGGCGTTCGACGACGTGGACATCGCCACTAACGGTGACAGCTTGACCTACGCCGCCAGCCTCGCCGACAACTCGCTGCTTCCGGGCTGGCTCGCGTGGAACGCAGGCACGCAATCCTTCTCGATCGCGGCAGGCGCGGCACCGGTGGGCATTTACCAGATCAAGGTGACGGCGACCGACGCAGGGATAGCGGGCGCGCCGCTTTCGGTTTCCGGTATCTTCGACATCGCCGTGGCGCCCGATTCCATGACCGGCACCCCGGCATCCGACACGCTCACCGGCACCGTGGGCGCGGAGATCATCGTGGCGCTGGCGAGCAATGATACGGTCTACGCCAATGGCGGCGCAGACACGGTCTATGGGCTGGGCGGAAACGATACGCTCAGCACCGACACGCTGCCCGTCAGCGCCGATTTGTTCAAGGGAGGTGACGGCGCCGATTACATCTACGGCTATAAAGGCAACGATACGCTCTACGGCGATGCCGACAACGATATTATCTATGGCGGCGACGACATGGATGTTCTGTACGGCGGTACGGGCAATGATACCCTCTACGGCGAGCTTGGCGCAGATACGCTTGCTGGTGGCGAGGGCAACGATGTTTTGGACAGCGGGGCAGGAGACGACTCTCTGGCCGGCGGTAACGGCAACGACGTGCTTGTGGGCGGTCTGGGCGCGGACACCATCGCCACCGGCGCAGGCGTTGACTTCGTCACATACTATAATACCGAATCCACTACCACGGCAACGGATCGGATCACCGATTTCAGCGACTCTCTCGACCAGCTTGTCCTGCGCGGTTACACCGGCATCGCAGCAGGTGCGGCGGCGGGTACGGTGCTGGGATACACCTACAACTCGGGCACCGATATCACCACCATCGTCGACACAGGCACGTTCAAGCTGGAGCTGACCGGCAACCATACCTTCAGCACCGCCAACGTCTCGCATTGGACCCATATCGGCACGCCTGGCGCGGATTCGCTGGCGGGCGCCGCCACGGCAGACGCCATCCGCGGCCTGGATGGCAGTGATTCCATCAGCGCCGGCAACGGATCGGATCTGGTATGGGGCGAAGATGGCGATGATACGATCCACGGCGGGACCGACTATGGTACGGACACGCTGAACGGCGGCGCGGGCAGTGACATTTTTCAGTACAACTATACCTGGGAGTCCGCCCTCTACGTCACGGGTGACCTGATCCAGGATTTTACCCAGGGCCAGGACAGGATCTGGTTCAACAATGTGCCCTTCAGCGATGTGCAGGCGGGCGCAGCAACGGGCACGATTCTTGGCTTTACCTACGATGCTGTGAACAACTGGACCGTCTTGCGGTCGGCCTATGAATACAATTCCGGCGGCACGACGTTCTATATTCGGTTCACCGGCAATATTACCCTCACCAGCGCGGATTTTATTTTTAACAACATTAGCGGTGCCGGCGTAATCAACGGCACGGCAGGTAAAGACGGCATCATCGCTTCGGCGGGGGATGACACCGTCACGGCCAGCACGGGCGACAACGAGATATTTATTGGTGCCGGCAACGATTCGGTGCAGGCAACCCTGGGAAGCAACTTCATCGTTGATACCGGCGGCAACGACACTGTGGATGCTGCGGGAAACAGCGGGACATTTTTCCTCAAGCTCCGTAACAACGGGGATGCGGACGTTCTCTACCTGGGCAGCAATGCCGCCGTCTATAGCGGTACCGGCGGCACGCTCACCGCTTACGGCGACGGCGGCAATAATGCGTTTTCGAATTTCGGATCTTTCGCCGTTACCGTAACTTTTGGTAACGGTAACGACTCTTACGGCTACGGGAGCGGCAACGACACTGTCATGGGTGAAGGCGGCAACGACACGCTTTACGGCACTATTGGTCTGGATACGCTATCCGGTGGCACTGGTGCCGACCGTTTCATCTACGATGCGGTCAATAATTCCGGCACAAGCGCGGGCAACCGCGACATCGTGACAGATTTCTCGCAGGCTGAAACGGATAAGATCGATATTTCCCCTTTCACTGGCCTTGCGACCTTTCAAGCGGGCGGCAACGGCGCGGCGGATCTGGCGGGTTCGGTGTTTCAAGTTTCTTTCGGGCAGAGCGGTGGCAACACCATTGTCTATGTGGACACGGACGGAAACAACGCCGCCAATTTCGAGATCGAGTTGACCGGGCTTTTCACCCTGGCCGGGGGTGACTTCATTCTCTAGGAACGGTTTAGAGATAGCCTATCTACGCTTGAGAACGCAGGGAGGCTGTCTCCCTGCGTTCGCAGTGCGTTCTCACATGGTTAGGCGGCTTGCTTGATCTCCAGTTTGCGCTCCTTGGATTGAGCGCCCGCCTTCTTGGGAATGGCGATGGAAAGCACGCCCTTGGCGATCGAGGCTTCGGCCTTCTCGAGATTGGCGGTTTCGGGAAGCGCCACCACGCGCTGGAACGAGCCGTAGCTGCGCTCCTGGCGAACATAGCCTTCCTTTTCTTCCTTCTTCTCTTCTTTCTTCTCGCCTTTGATGGTGACGTAGCCGTCGGCGACGCTGATCTGGACATCCTTGATGTCCATGCCGGGAAGCTCGGCGGTGATTTTATATTCCTTGTCGTTCTCCGACACGTCGAGCGCCGGGCTCATCTCGGTGTTTTTCCAGAGGGAGGGCAGGGACATGTCGCCAAAGAAATCAGCGAAAAGCTTATTCATTTCATCCTGAAAACCGCGGATGGGATTGGCCCCTTTCGACACCGTGACAGGGGATTTACCGATATGAAGCAGGTCGCGCACAGTCATGATCGTACTCCTTGGTGGGGTTGATATTTGATATGCCCGCTTTCGGGCATGATGTATGTATAAGCAGGGTTGCGACGCTTCGCTTTGATGGCGGTCAAACCCGCTCGGGAAAATGAAGATGCGGTTTGGTATAGGTTTTTTGATTGCTGTCCTGTTCTGGCCTACCGCCGCGTTGGCGGAAGCGCTTCCTGTGGAGGATGACCTGGCCGGGAGCGGGGCAAGCTATGTCACCGTGCCGGAGGATACGCTCTACGACGTGGCCCGCCGTTTCGATCTCGGCATTGTCGAGGTGCTGGCGGCCAATCCCGGCGTCGATCCCTGGATGCCGGAGACGGGTACGGAGCTGGTGCTTCCCACAGAGCACGTTTTGCCGTCGCCGAGGGAGGGGATCGTCATCAATCTTTCGGAGCTGAGGCTTTTTTATTTTCAAAACGACGCGCAGGTGTTGAGCTTTCCCATCGGCATTGGCAGCGAGGGATGGCGGACGCCGACGGGGGTGACCAACATCGTCCGCAAGCGCGCGCGTCCGGTTTGGGTGCCGCCGGCCTCGATCCGCGCCGAGCATCCGGAGCTGCCGGAGTCCGTTCCGGCGGGGCCGGATAACCCGCTTGGCGATTATGCCATGAACCTGGGATGGCCGAGTTTTGTCGTCCACGGCACGAACCGGCCTTACGGTATCGGCAAGCGGTCGAGCCATGGCTGCATCCGGCTTTACCCGGAGGATATCGCCGTGTTGTTTAAAGCCGTGAAGGAAGGGACAAAGGTGACGGTCATCGACGCGCCCTTCAAGCTGGGGTGGAGGGGCGATACCCTCTATCTCGAAGTGACGCCGACTCAGGAACAGGCGGACGACATCGCCGATTATCAGCGCCCCGCGCCGCTCAGCATTCCCGAAGTTTACGATGCCGTGGCGCGGGAAGCAGGGCAGGCCGCGGACGTCAACTGGTATGCGGTGGAGGAGGCGGTGGCGAAACGCAGCGGCATTCCCGAGGTCGTGGCGGCGCGTATTCCCTGAGAACGATGCGCCGTGCGGCGGCCGCACGGCGCATTTGCAGGAGCGTGCTTACTTGTTCTGGCCCTTGCGGAAGATGCGGTCGGCCTTCTCACTCGCCAGGCGGGCGGCTTCGGCGGCTTTCTGGGCATCCTCGCGGGCGAGGCGGGCCTCTTCGGCGGCGCGGGCGGCTTCCTCCCTTGCGGCATTGGCCGACGCGGAGGCGGAAGCGATGGACGATTTATCCTCGGGGCTCAGTTCAGCGCAGGCGGAAAGCGCCAGCAGGGCGATGGCGGAAAGCATAAGCGTCTTTTTCATGGCGAGTCTCCTTTTGAGTTTAGGCGGGCTGTAGCCATTTTCCTTTTTAAACCAAGTCTCGCGTCCGGCTTTGATCGCAATCAACCTTCGGGCATCTAAATCCCCGTAGGCGCAGTCTGCTGTCGGGGTCTATTTTTTCAGGCGCTCGGACACATAGGCCGGCATGTGTTTGAAATCCTCTTCATCGAAGAATTTCAGCATCATATCGCGATAGGTTTTGCTCTCCGCCACGGTAGGTTTGTGGAAACCGCCCGGCGGAGTTGGTTTTTCTACGGTCACCGTGCCGCGCATGCCCATCATGACATGGGGAATGCAATGGTATTGGTAGGTTCCTTCATTGGTGAATGTGTGAGACCACTTCTCCCCTTTCTTTTCCAGGTAGGGGCTGACGAAACCTTGCGCGCCCTTGGGAAACCCGTCCGGATACGTCACCATATTATGGCTTTCGTCCGCCTGGTTTACCCAGGTCACCTTGTCGCCTTTTTTGATGCTGAGGCTCGGCGGCTCGAACACCATGCGCATGTTCTTATAGTCGCTGACTACCTGAATGAAATGCTCTTTTGCCTGGAGGGGCAGGGAGGCGAGGCATAAAAAAATAATGGCAAGCGTTGGTTTCATACATCCTCAAATTTTCTTATGCCTACCATAATCAGAATGGCTGAGCACCCCTGAAAATCACCCGCCAATGCGAATTGGTATCATTCCATTTATTATTATAAAACCGGATATTAGACTTTTTTTTACACATCTGGCTTAGCCTCATAAAGCTAATAATAGCGCGCCTAGCGCGCATCAACAGGGAATGCCGTATCTATGACTTTCATGAAGCCGATAGGCGCTTTTGTTCTGGCCGTGAGCTTATGTTTTGCCGCGACGGCGGCGGAGGAAGCGAAGAAGATCGATCTTCCCAAGCTGAAGGCGCAGTATAAGCGCCCCAAGGATATTCCGCATCCCAAGGAGAACCCCTACTCTCAAGCCAAGGCAACGCTTGGAAAGGCGCTTTTTTTTGATCCGCGCCTGTCCCGGTCGGGGGTCATGTCCTGCGCGACGTGCCACAATCCCAGTTTTTCGTGGGGGGAATGGCACGAAAAAGGGGTGGGCGATTTCCACAAAGTGTTAGGCCGCAAGGATCCCACGGTGCTGAACCTGGCGTGGGACGAACTCTATTTCTGGGACGGGCGGGCGGATAGCCTGGAAGCCCAGGCGCTGGGGCCGATTGAGGCCGAGGGCGAAATGAACATGAAGCTGGACAGCGCGGTTGGCATCCTGAAGTCCATCAAGGGCTACAGGCCGCTCTTCGAGGCGGCGTTCCCCGGCGAGAAGGAGCCGATCACCAAGGAAAACATCGGAAAGGCGATCGCGACGTTCGAGCGCACCATCGTTTCCGGCGAGGCGCCCTTCGACCGCTGGATCAAGGGAGACGAGAAGGCGATTTCCGCGGAAGCGAAGCAGGGGTTCGAGCTGTTCAACACCAAGGCTAAATGCGCTTCCTGCCATTCCAGCTGGCGGTTCAGTGACGGCAGTTTCCATGACATCGGCCTGCCCAGTAAGGATGTTGGCCGCGGCGCGCATCTCGATCTTGCGAAAATGAAGCACGCCTTCAAGACCGTGGGCTTGCGCAATATCGATCAGCGCGCGCCATACATGCACGATGGCTCCGTCAAAACGCTTGAAGAGGTTGTCGACCATTACGACAAAGGCTTCGTGAAGCGCCCCAGCCTTTCGGACATCATCACCCCGCTCGGGTTGACACCGGAGGAGAAAAAGAGCCTTGTGGCATTCATGAAGACGTTGACCAGCGTGGACGCGCCCGTCACCCTTCCCATACTGCCTCAATAACCCTTGTTGGAGCATTCCAATGTTTAACGTAAAATATGCCCTTGCCGCGGTTCTGGTTTCCTCCGCCGGCATGGCTTTCGCGGCCGACCATACGGTGACCCAGAAGGATAAGCAGTTTTCCCAGAGCGAGATCACGGTGAAGGCCGGGGATACGATCACCTTCTCCAATGATGACGCGATTGCGCACAATCTTTACTCAAAGTCTTCCGGCAACGAGTTCGAGATTCCCAAGCAGGATCCGGGAAGCAAGAATCCTATTACCTTCAAGACTCCGGGTGAAGCCAAGGTGCAATGCGCCATACACCCTAAGATGAAGCTTGTGGTCAAGGTGCAGTAGGCTGTGTCGATTAAGCTCAAGCTCGCGGCAACGTTTGCTTTGGTGCTTGCCTGCGCGGCGGGCGTGCTTGCCTATGCGGATCTGGCCATGCTCCAGGCTTCCGGCAGCATTCAGGCGATTTACGATAAGCCGCTGATGTCGAGCAATTACGCGCGGGATGCGCTGTCACAGTATGAGAAGTTCCGGAAGGCCGATAGCGAGGAAGGCAAAAAGGCGGCGCTCGAGGCTTTGGGAGAAAGCATCGCCGTGGTGGAGGAGCGCCTGGTCAGCAAGGATTCGCTGAAGCATGTCGAAAAGATCAAGCAAATGCTTCAGTCCGCGCCGCAAGCGGGTGCGGCCGACATGGAAACGACGATTGATCTCTTGGTCGAGAGTGAATTTTCCGCCGCGTACGATCATGTGATCGCCCTGAAATCCGCGGTGGACCAGACCCGCACCATGCTGCTCATTGCCGGCGGCGGCATGATGGTGATGGTGTTGGGCGGCGCGATTTTTCTCTTTCTTTCCATGACGCGGCCCATACGCCAATGCGTTCTGCTTTCGGAGGCGATCAGCAGAGGAAAATTCGATAATAAGATCACCCTGAGCGGCAGCAGCGAGTTCGTGGCGCTGCTGCGGGCGTTCCAGAGAATGCAGACCGAGCTGGTTGCCCATCTTCAAGAGTCGCAGGCAAAGCTTATCGAGCAGAAGAACGCGGAAAAGCAGGTGCAGCAAGCCCAGATGCTGGCGACGCTTTCCCAGACATTGCAGCAAAGCACGGGCAGCGTCACCAATGTGCTGCTGAAACATAGCGATGCGCTGAAAATGGAGGCTTCCTCGCTTTCAGACATGGCGGCGGCGGCTAATGTATGCGTGGTTGAGGCGGTGAAAGCCTCGTCCCGCGAGCTTGCCAACTCCCAGAGCGTTGCCTCCGCGTGCGATCAGCTTGCCGCCTCCAC
>JAFLCR010000068.1 GCA_017302755.1 Alphaproteobacteria bacterium | reverse complement strand
CTGCGTAGCATCCGCCCGGTCGACTTCCAGTCCCGCCGCGCCCTGATCGGCAAGGCCGAAGGCACCGATGCTCGTACCACAGTCCACTCCTTCGAAGATGAAGGCTGCGCGCGGGTTGGATGCGCTCGAGGCGCGCATGGCCGAGGAAAGCGTGGCCATCGCGGCGGCGCGGTTGCAGGTGGTGGAAAAACTGAATGCGGCGGCGCTCAAGATGGAAAGCCCGTTTCCGAGGCCGGAGCTATCGCTCGCCGGCACGGCGGAGGGGATGTTCGCGGGGCATGCGGCGCTTGCGGTGGAGGAACGGCTGCGCGCCACGCTCGCGGAAGCGCGCCGGCAGGACGGCGCGAGCGGCCGTGCGTCGGAAGGCGCGCACCGCACGCAGATGCACGTGCGTTACGCGGCGAACGGCATGCCGGCGGAGCAGTGTTCCACCGGGCAACAGAAGGCGCTGCTGCTTTCCATCCTGATGGCGCAGTCGCGGGCGCTGGCGGAGACGTCGGGGAAGTTGCCGATTCTGCTGCTCGACGAGGTGGTGGCGCATCTGGACGCTGGAAAGCGCGCCTACCTCTTTGATGAAATCCTGCGCCTCGGCGTGCAGGCCTGGATGACGGGAACGGACGCGCAGCTTTTCGAAAGCATCGCGCCGCGCGCGCAGAGTTTCCGCATCGAGAACGGCGCAACCCTTCGGGGATAGCCGTTGCTCAGTGTGCCCTGTCGCGAAGGTCGGGCAGGACGTTCTGCATCGCCTTGATATCTTGCTGCGCGCACCGCCGGTAGGCTGCCTCCAGCCCATTTTTCAGGTCATCCAGCGTCGGGAACTGATTCGCCAGCCCGCCCTGCCCATTGCGTTGGAGGATGGCCGCCGCATTGTCGCGGGCTTGGGGGTAGTCGCTGATTTCTCCGCGCTGCGGGTCTTGGATGACAGGAAACGCCGCGTTGATGGCGATTTTCAAGGTATGGAAGATGGATTCCAGCCCTCTGCCGCCAGCGTTTCTGATGGCGTTGACGCTTTCATTGTCCAGGTCGAGAACGCGGCCGTTGGTCAAGGCCCGAAGTCCAGCGCAGGCATGGCTTGCAGCGACCGCATCACTGCCCTGCCAGGCGCGGGGTGGCGTTTCAAGTTCATTCAGGATGGTAGCCGCGTAGGCGATCAGATCGCCAAGCCGGGGTTCGGAACCGTTGGCTGTGCGAATTTTTTCATGCCCCAGCGGAAGCAAGCTGTCGGCATTTTGTTGCAGGGCATCGGCGGTGCCGCGATCCCGCAGGAGGGTGGCGGCCAGTTCCGAGACGCGCTGCGAATCGCGGCTGACGGCGTCGATCATATCCTGGAGCGTGGCGGTATCTTGAAGAAAACGCGGCGGGTTGCCTTGAAAGGGCGCGCGCAGGGCGGTGAGAAGATTTTCATCGACCGTGACGATCTCGCGCAGCGATGCAAGCGCGCCGAGGGCGGCGAGCCGATCCTCGCTCAGCCAGTAGATATGGTCGCGGATCTGCGTTTGGGGGTTCAGCGCCGCGCTGATGACTTCCTTCAGGTGGTGGAAAAGCGGAAAACCGTTCTCAAGCGTCAGTCCCGCCTGGTCGCATGCTTGCGCCAGCGTGGCGAGGTTGTGATCGTTTCCTACTGTTCCGTAGGGAACGCTGACATGCTTGGCTAATCCGGTGATGCCTTCTTTCAAGTACTCGATGTTTTCTCTGTAGCTCATACATCCTCGCGTTTTCTGGCCTCGAAGTTAAATGAGCATGGTGACGTTTTTGTGATGGCAGCATTAAAAATTTTAATGATTTATTACAATACACTGAAAAATATATATTTTTTTCTTTGAAAAACTCTTTTCTTGCCGCAAAAACCATGCAGGATAAACACCAATAAAACAGGGAGAGCATCATGGTGAGACAAGTTGAAAATTACAGCGTTCCTTCAAGAGAAGACGTGCAGCCGAATGCCGAGCCACCCCATGCCTGGTGGGCGGATGTTCCGGGCGAGGCGCCGCACTTGCCGCATATGGCAAGCTGGCGTCAGTACGACCCCGCGGCGCAGGTGACGGCGTATGAGTTCATGCTGCGCGAGGTGCTGGGTGTGGATAATCTGCAAGGCCTGGTTGGCGGGTATGACGATGTAGACGCGAATTTCCGCGTCGTTCGCGGCTTCCTCGGCATGGCGCAGGCGCTGCACGACGCCAGCGCGCGGGGGGATCAGGATCCGGTGCGGATGCGCACCGTGGCAGGCACTGCAGGAACCCCGCAAGAGCGGATCGAGACGTTTCTGCCGCCCGAAGTGTTGGCGTTGTTCCGGCGTTATCGGGAGGAGGGGTGGGCCAGCATCAGCGGCAGCCCGGATTATGGCGGGCAGGGATTGCCGATGGGTTTTGCCAACGCGATTCTGGAAATGGGCATGGTGAACCCCGGCGTGGCGGTGCTGACCTTTCTTTCCGAAGGCGTGGCCTCGGCGCTCGAGGCGAAGGGCAGCGAGGAGCTGAAGCGCGTCTGGCTGCCGCATCTCAAAAGCGGCAAGGTGACGGGCGCGATGGTGATGACCGAGCCGCTCGCCGGCAGTTCGCTTGCCGACATGGAAACCACGGCGCAGCTGCGTGCCGACGGCACGGTGACGGTGAACGGCTATAAGCGTTTCCTCTCCTCGGCGGATCATAACGCGAGCGAGGGACCGAATGGCGAGCGTAACATCGTGCACATGGTGCTGGCGCGCACGGCGAGCGAGAACGGCTATCTCCTGCGCAAGAAGCCCGATGGCAGCTTCGTGGAAGTGCTGAAAGTGGATGAGGACGGCTATTTGGTTGGAGTGGATGGGCGCCATCTGATGAATGAGCGCGGCGAGATGGTAAAGGATGGCGAATGGCGCCAGGTGCTGACGCTGGTGCTCGTGCCGCGCGTGCCGCTGAATGAAAAAGGCGAGTATGTTGATCTCGAAGGCAAGGTGGTGGACGCGCCGGTGGAGAACGGCGTGCTCATCGCGAAGCTGAACCACAAGACCGGGCTTCAGGTGCAGTCGAACACCAACGCCGAATATGTGAATGCGTGCGGCTTTGTGGTGGGCGAGGTGGGCGAGGGCATGAAAAACATGTTCGTTATCATGAACGGCGCGCGCATAGGTGTGGGGCTGCAGAGCGTGTGCGCCGCCGAATTGATGCGCCAGAACGTCGAGGAATACGCGCAACGGCGTGAGCAGGGGCTGGGCGGGGCGATCATTCATTATCCCAACGTGACAGAAAAAATCCTGAACCTCCGTGCGCACAGCCAGGCCGGGCGCATCATCGCCGCCGAGGTGGCGATCGCGCTCGACATCGTGGAGCGCGGGAAAAACGATTTCTTCACACGCGGGGAAAAAGAGGAATACCAGCGCTATGTGGACGTGATGACGCCGCTCGTGAAATGGGGCTTGAGCGAGAAATGCTACGCCGCCATCGACGGTGGCGTGCAGGCCATGGGCGGGGAAGGCTATATGCGCGAAAGCGTCGCGCAGATCCTCACCGACACGCGCATCGCCCGCATTTATGAAGGCGCGAACGACGTGCTCGCCGTGGGCGAAGCCGTATTCCAGTTGAAGCATATGCGGTCGTTCATCCGCAGAATGCGGACATCCACGGCCTGGACGGACACGGCGAGATGCGCGACGTCATCGGCCCCTTGAAGCAGGAGCTGGCCGCGTTCGAGGATGCGACGCGGTGGTTGCAGACGCAAGGCTTGCGCGCAAAAGCGGGCGACGAGGTGGCGGCGAAGAAGTTCCAGGCCGCGGCGAACCATTACATGGAATTGATGTATGGCGTGGCCTCAGGCGTGGCATTGGCGCGTCAGGCGGAGGCGGCTGCCGCCAGGTTGCAGGCGGGCGGGCTTGAGGAAGCCGAAGTGCTGCATTACCGGGGCATGATCGACACGGCGCGCTATTACGCTCACGACGTGCTGAAGGCGGAGCGTGATATGCACATGCACAAGATGAAGCATAACTGGCGGCATCTGAAGATTTCGGATCTGGGCGTTGCCGATGACAGGCAAACGCTCTTCGCCAAGGGGGCCGAAGCGGTGACGGGCGCGGTCATCCGCATGCGCGATGTGTATCATGATGTAACCGAAACCATCGGCAACGGATTGGGGGGAAGGTAGCGTGGCTGAGGATATGGCGCCGCCCGATATTTTCCGAAGCGCTCACCCACGCCTGACGCAGCTGGTGGATGACGGCGTGCTCGTCGCCGCGCCGCCGCGGGATGACGGGGTTTTCTGGTCCATCGAGCTTGACGGGCGGGTGCTCTTCTGGGCGCATAAGGAATACGGATCGCTTTACCTTCCCTATGCGGACAGGCTGGTGCCGTTCCATTACAACCCCGACGACCTGGGTGACACGCCTTATTTCAATGACGATTATTGCAAGGCGCTGAAAGGCGATGCGGTGGCGACGCTGTATATCCTCAGCCGCACCGATCTCGGCGAGCAGGGCGCGACGCCGTGCTTCGCCATCCACGTGCCGGACATGGAGGCGCTTTCCGAGGAGGTACGCAGCCACCCCGAAATCGCCCAGGATGCGTACGCCAGCAAGCAGGTGATGCACAAGCAGGGAAGCATTCTGGAAAAACTCAAGAGCCTGACGGTCGAAGGCGTAGGCATGGGGCTGGCCATGCTGTTCAGCAGGATCGTGCCCATTCCTGGCGTGAGCGGCGCACTGCGCGTGGTGGCGCGCAATGCCGTGTCTCAGGGCGGCGACGTGCGCGAGCATCACATGGACAGCTACGATTACGCGGTCGGGTTTCCAGTCTCCGAGCCGCAGCTGCTGGCGGTGCTCACGCTGCTCGATGTGTGGGAGCGGGAGGTAACGTCGGTCAACAATTTCAGCCTGTTTCAGGGCGCGACCCTCGACGAGCTGGTGCTCGGCGTGTTCCGCGTCGCGGGCATTGACCTGGCCGGCGAGCTTGGCATGGAACGCTCGGCGCTGATGCAGGCGCTACCGCGGATTGCTTCCGCGATGTATTTCGGCATGGACGGGCTGGTGAAGCGCGCGGGCGAGCCCGCGCTGGCGCTCGCCATTCCGCCGCTCGAGGAGACGGTGCGCGTGCACCGGCTGGCGGGGGCGGAAACCGGAACGCCGATTCTGCTGCTCGACGGGCGCGCCGTGGACAAGGCGGAGATATACGGGCTTTCCGCCGCCCGTAACGGCGATGCGGAGCCTTTGCAGGAGGACGCCATCACCAGGGCGCTTTATTCGCCGGAAGTGCATGCGCTGCGCGTCTCGCTGTTCCTGACCTTGCAGGCGCTTACCGCCAACGGCATCGCGGCGAAAGGCGGCGGGATCACCCGTCACGGCGAGGCGCTGCCGCAAGGGGAGACGATCCCTATCGCCTATGAGCCGACGGTTGCGGATTACCAGCAGCAGGCCATGCTGAACACAGGCGCGCAGAACGCGCTGGGGTAAGCGTTATAATCGTTCGCGCATCGCTTCGTCCGGCTTGCCGCGGCGGCGGAGTTTTTCGGCCAGCACCATCTGGGTGGAGGAATCGGGATAGCCGTCGTGATCCACTGGTTTGGCCGGCGGATCGGCGGGGTTAAGCTCCAGGCCGCGTATGAAGTGGCTGCCCGCGCTGCCGACTGTGACCCGGGAGAAGCCGTGCTGTGTGATCTGCTTGGCGGCTTCCTGGTAGAAGGGGAGGAAAAGTGGGTTGTAGTCCGCGCTGAGCCGCTCGAAGGAGTCGAAGGTGAAGCTTTTGCCTTCGCCGATCCATCCCCAACTGGCGGCAACGATCTCGGCGGGATGCGTGCCCTTTGCCTTGCGCTGGATGACGTAATGCTGGCCATAGGGCGATTCCATGCCGTGAAGCGCGCAACGCGCGCCGGCGCTGCCGATGGACTGGCAGCAATTCACGATCTTGCCGAGCAGCAGGCCACGGAAATCGGTTTTGTCGATCGTGACGAATTCATAGCCGGCGAAATCTGGGCCCAGCGTGGCGCCGTCAATGGTGAGCTGCGGGCATTTGGATTCCACCGGCGAATCCTTGAGGCGCTTCAGGATGTCGAGGCATTCGTCGAACACTTTTGCCGAAACGCCGTGTTCCAGGCAGAACATGGCGAATTCGGGATTTTCGCCGGCGCGGGGGTAATCCAGCTTGATAAGGTTGTCGGTAATGCTCTGCAGGAATGCCGGGGGATTGAGAGCCTGCGGCGAAACGGGCCAGGCGCCTTCCTTGCGCAGCACCTCCTCGATTTCCACAGCCAGGCCGAGATAGCTGAGCCCTTTGCGGCCGATCTTCATCGCCAGGGCGCGCCACACCGCGACGTCCCACACCTGGTCGTCGTCGGGGAGATCGAAGAGGCAGGCGTCGTGGATGGCCTGGGGATCGGTCTGGTCAAACCAGCGCTCGATATAGGAAAAAGCCGCTTGCACCGTGCCGAAGAACTTCCAAAGTTTCGTAGCTTGTTCTTCGTATGCCAGCCTCATTTCGCCACGCGCGAAGGAAGGGTCGAAAAAAATATGTGGCTTGAGCAGAAATTCCCGTAGCCTGAGAAGCGTGTAGATGCGGTCGAATTCGCGTTCCGCATCTGTGGGAGGCGGCGTATCGGCCGGGAGGTCCATGTTATGACGCTGGAATCTGTCGGAAGGCTGCAGATCGGGGTTTCGGCGATGGATTTCCGCCAGGCCGCCGTAGATCTCGTTCCACAGGCTTTTGGTGGAGCGTGTATTTTCCTCCATTTCTTCTAGCATCAGCATGATCGACTGAATGCTGTGGATGCTGGGGCCGTCTTTCGCGCGTTCCAGATCTTCCGCCGTAATTTCAATGCCGCCTTGGGCAATAATGTGATTGAAACACGGGAATGCGTAGCTGCTATGCGCATAGGCAAGCGCCGCCTTGCGTGCGGTAGCCTCGCCAATTTCCGGCGGCGCGTTGGCGATCAGAAAATCGGTAAGCATCACATTTCCAGATCTCGTCGCCTGCCTCAGTGAAGAAAGATAGGAGTATTCGTCCAGCGTGACGCTGTATTGCTCACGCAGCATTCGCGCGGTGTTGAGCGCGCCGAAATAACAGCAGTTTATGAAAACTTCCTCGAGCTCAGCGAGTGGCAGCTGAAGATGGCGCATGAGCTGCGAGGTTACGGAAACCGCGTCGTGGTAGAACAGCACGGATTGCACGTCGCGCAGGGCTTCCAATTCGGCATCGCGAAACTTGGTTTGCGGCTGCTCCAGGGAGAGGTGGAGTTTCTTGACGAGGGCAAGTGTAATGGCCATGCAGGTTTCCTGAGAGGATTCAGGGGAATATGCGCGGCTTATATTGCCGAATTATGGCTAGTTTCTCGCATGGGCGCAGAAGCGCTTTTTTTTCAAGGTAAAGGGCGAATATGATTTTTTTGTGACCCGGCTTCCGACGAAGCGGAACAGGTTCCTGAACTCCCTAAATTAGCTGGCGTTTCATAGGGGGTTGGGGTAGAAAAAAGGGATCAAAAAACCATCCTACTTTTCCTGTTCCAACCATGTCCAAATCAGCCGTGAAAACACCCGAAGAAACAAATGATTATGGCGCCGATTCGATTAAGGTGCTTAAAGGGCTGGAGGCCGTGCGCAAGCGGCCGGGCATGTATATCGGCGATACGGATGACGGATCGGGCCTTCACCACATGGTGTACGAGGTGGTCGATAACGCCATCGACGAATCGCTCGCGGGGCATTGCGACCGGGTGATCGTGTCGCTGAACGCCGACGGGTCGGTGACGGTGAACGATAACGGGCGCGGTATTCCGGTGGACATCCATAAGGAGGAAGGCATCTCCGCCGCCGAGGTGATCATGACCCAGCTGCATGCGGGCGGGAAGTTCGATCAGAATTCGTATAAGGTTTCCGGCGGTCTGCACGGCGTGGGCGTGTCGGTGGTGAATGCGTTGTCCTCGTTGCTGCGCCTGCGTATCTGGCGCGACGGCAAGGAATACGCGATGGAGTTCAAGCACGGCGAATCCGTGGCGCCGCTGAAAGTGGTGGGCGAGGCGCATGGGCGCAAGGGCACCGAGGTGACGTTCACGCCGTCGCGTGAGACGTTCACCAATGTGGATTTCGATCTGGCGACGCTGGAGCGGCGCTTCCGCGAGTTGGCGTTTCTGAATTCGGGCGTGAAGATTATCCTTAAGGATTTGCGGGGGGCAGAGCCGACGGAGCAGGAATTGTTCTATGAGGGCGGCACGGAGGCGTTCGTGCAGTATCTCGACCGCAATAAGACAGCGGTGCATCAGACGGTCGTGATCCGCGGGGAGAAGGACGGTATCACCGTCGACATCGCGCTGCAGTGGAACGATTCCTACCATGAGCACACGCTGTGCTTCACCAATAATATCCCGCAGAAGGATGGTGGCACCCACTTGATCGGGTTTCGCGCGGCGTTGACCAGGATCGTGAATAATTATGCGACCGAATCGGGTATCGCGAAGAAAGAGAAGATTTCGCTCTCCGGCGACGATGCACGCGAAGGCCTGACCTGCGTGCTTTCGGTGAAAGTGCCGGACCCGAAATTCTCATCGCAGACGAAAGACAAGCTGGTGAGCTCGGAGGTGCGCCCGGTGGTTGAAGGGCTGTGCGGCGATAAATTGTCGCAGTGGCTCGAAGAGCATCCGTCGGATGCAAAGAACATTGTGCAGAAAATTGTCGAAGCCGCCGCGGCGCGCGAAGCAGCGCGCAAGGCGCGTGAATTGACGCGGCGCAAGAGCGCGCTCGATGTCGCGAGCCTGCCTGGGAAATTGGCTGACTGTCAGGAAAAAGATCCGGCGCTTTCTGAACTTTTCATCGTCGAGGGTGACTCTGCAGGCGGGTCGGCGAAGCAGGGGCGCAGCCGTGCGTTCCAGGCGATTCTGCCGCTGAAGGGTAAGATTCTGAACGTCGAGCGCGCGCGCTTTGACAAAATGCTGGGATCGGCGGAGGTGGGCACGCTCATCACCGCGATCGGCACGGGCATCGGGCGTGATGAGTTCAACGTGGAGAAAGCGCGTTACCACAAGATCATCATCATGACCGACGCCGACGTGGACGGCGCGCATATTCGCACGCTGCTGTTGACCTTCTTCTACCGGCAGATGCCGGAGCTGATCGAGAAGGGCTATCTCTACATCGCGCAGCCGCCGCTTTATAAGGTGAAGCGCGGGGGCAGCGAAGTGTATCTCAAGAATGAAGCGGCGCTGGAGGATTACCTCATTGATTCGGTGATCGACGAATCCGTGCTTTCCGTTGAAGGCGGAAGCCAGCATGCGGGCGCGGATCTGAAGCGCCTCATCGGCGAGGCGCGCGACGTGTCGGCGCGGGTCAAAAGCGCGAGCCGCAAGCTGCCGCCGCACGTGCTTGAAGCGGCGCTCATTGCGGGCGCGCTTTCCGGCAAGGCGAAGCCGGAGGCGGCGGTGAAGGCGCTGGCAGAGAAACTGAACTTCCTGACGCCGCAGGCGGAGATCTACCCCTGGACGGGCGAAGTGGACGGCGAAGCCTTGCGCGTGTCGCGCATCGTGCGCGGCGTGAAGGAGGAACATCGCATTGAGAAATCGCTGCTGCAGGTGCCCGAGGTGAAGGAGTTGGCCGAGAAGGCCGAGGGTCTGCGCGAAACATATGCGCTGGCGGCGAAGTTGACGCGCAAGGGCCAGGAGATTCCCGTGCATACGCCGACCGATCTTATCGACGGCGTGATGGAAATGGGCCGCAAGGGCATTTCGGTGCAACGCTTCAAAGGGCTGGGCGAAATGAACCCCGATCAGCTGTGGCAGACCACGCTCGATCCGGAAGCGCGCACGTTGCTGAAGGTAAGAGTGGATCAGGCCGAGCAGGCGGAGGAGATTTTCTCGACGCTGATGGGCGACGTGGTGGAACCGCGCCGCGAGTTCATTCAGAGCAATGCGCTGAAGGTTGTGAACCTGGATGTGTGAGCATGGTTTTTATCCATGAAAAAAGGGCGGGGAATTTCCCCGCCCTTTTGCTTTTCTCCATGGGGAGCTTGTTTAAGCCGCGATGCTGTCGGGCTCGTACTTCTTGAGGATGTCGGTCACATCCTCGGCTTCGTCGTCATGCGTGTTGACTGTCACCAGAATGTGGCCGCTCTTCAACTTGTCTTCGTAGAACTTCG
>JAFLCR010000067.1 GCA_017302755.1 Alphaproteobacteria bacterium | reverse complement strand
GGAATTCCAGCGCCGCCCGCGACTGCACCGCCATGACATTGGCCGTGATTTCCAGCCTCTTCAGCGCCTGCGAGGTCAGGTTGCGCCACTGGTAGGCAATGTTGATGGCGGAAGATAGCAACAGCGCCACCGTGCAGATGCCCGTGATCAGCAGAACCAGCTTGCGTTGGATAGAGAGGGAATGGAACCACGCCAGCACGACTCACCTCACCTTCTGCGCCAGCTCAAGCAGGCGCGAGCTGGTCTGGAACCCCTGCCGCTCAAGCTGGGACTGGTTGACACGGATGGCGATGCGTTCCATGTCCTGCGCCAACTCGATCATGCCGCCGCGGTCCAGCGGATCATCGGGCTTGAAGACCGTCAGCGTTTCCCGCGGCAGGGATTCCATGAGGCGGTATGGCAGACGATGGCGCAGGAAAAGAATGTGGCAGCCGGCAAGGCCTTCATTGTCCAGCACCGTACGGACGGAAAGCTTGCGTTCGGATGCTATTTTCAGCCGCACATAGTCCAGATAGCCGAGAATGGGATCCTGCCCGTACACGCAGATCACGGGATCATGCAGCGCCTGCGGCGTGTCGTAACCGGGCCAAGTGATGTAATTGAAGAAGCTGTACAGCAGCGCGGCCTCCACCTTGTACCGCCGTTCCGCCGATTGCACGGAAGTGGAGAGCAGGCACAGGCACGCACCCATAGCGAGCATCAGGAGGCGGAACCTGGAGCGCATTAGCCTCGTGATCGCGCATCTTCCCATCAGAATTTCCAGAGAATCTGGCCGATGACACTGCGACCGATATCGGTTGACGTGATGGAGGGATATTCCCGGTGCTCGTCGATCAAGTTCCTTCCGATCAGACTCACCTCAAGGCCGGGGCGTGCCAGCCAGGCAAGGCGCGTGTCGTAGCGCACATAGCCATCCACCGGCGAGGTCAGGTGATCCACAAAATAAAGCATATTGTCCCAATGCAGCTCGTCGGTGAGGTTGTAAAAGGACTGGATCGCGAACTGATGGCGGGCGGTAAGATTCTCCGTGCCCTCCAGCGAGTTCGACGCGCCGGGAGACACTTCCAGATCCATCTCGATATAGGAATAGCTTCCGCCGAGGCGCCAGTCGCGGTTGACGTTCCAGGTCGCGGCGATTTCCACGCCATACACTTTTCCCGAGCCAAGATTATTCACGCGGTATGGCACCATCAGCGTGCCGGCGGGAGAGAGGAATGATACGCCGGCGGCGCCGATCGTCTGCAGATTATCGTAATCGCTGTAAAACAGAGCGGTATCGAAGGAGAGGCTGCGGGAAAACTGAAGGCGGTGGCCAAGCTCATAAGCGATCAGCTCTTCCGATTCCTGATCCGGATTGCCGAATACGCGCAGCTCCGTCACCGGCGTTCCAGGCACTACCTGCGCCAGCAGGTTGATGCTGTCCTCGAGGCTGCTCGGCGTGCGCACGGCGCGCGACACCGCGCCCCACACCGTCTGGTTCGGCGCGGGATGCCAGGCAAACCGCGCCGTGGGCTGAACCTCGAAACCGGTATAGTCGTTGAGTTCAAATTTGGAACCCAGCGTCAGGTAAAGCGTTTCCGGCATCATGGTGTATTCATCCTGGATGAACGCGTTAACGATGCCGTGCGCCGTGCGCTCATCCCCAACGTTAACCGCGTAGGTGCCTCGGAGATCCTCGTCGTAAAAGCGCAAGCCGCCGCCCCAAACCAGGTGATGGCGTTCACCGAACTGCACGCTGTGCTGAAGCTGCACGTCGGCGGTGCTGATATGCTGGTCGGCCGCGACCTCCAGGCGGGAGTAATGGTCGATATAGCCCTGCAGACTTACCTCGGAATCGTTGGACAATGTACGGCTCCACCGGCCCAGGATGTTCCCGCCGTACACGTCATCGGTGCTGAAAATGGTTCGGCTGTAAGGCGGGGTCAGCATAGGCTGTGTCGTGCGCCCATCCTGATTACCCCCATAGGCGTCGCCCTGAAGCGTGTAGCGGTCGCCGCCCGAAGCCTGGCCGTCCCACCGGAACCCGCCACGCCCGCGGTACCATTGATTCATATCAGAATATTGGCCATAGATGCGGTAATAATCGCTTTTGCCGATCCTCCCCCCATGGCGCGCCTCGTAAAGTCCGTTGCCGCGCGCCGTCGCGGTTGCCGACACAAGGTTGCCCTGGGTGTTCTCCGCCGATTTGGTAATGATGTTGACCACGCCGTTCACCGCGTTGGCGCCATAGAGGCTTGCCCCCGGGCCACGAATGACTTCAATCCGGTCGATGTCATTAATGGTGGTGCTCTGGTCACCCCAATACACGCCGGAGAAAACGGGCGTATAAATTGCCCTGCCGTCGATCAATACAAGCAACTTATTGCTGAGCTGCCCGCTGAATCCACGAGAGGAAATGGCCCAACTATCGCCGCTGATTTTTGCCACCTGCAGGCCGGGCACCATGCGCAAGGCATCGGGAATGGAATAGACGCCGGCGCGGCGAATATCTTCCTGCGTGATCACATACACCGCCGCCGCCGTGTCACTTAAGCGCTGCGAGCGCTTGGAAACGGACATCACCGTGAGATCCGACAGGTCGCGGGCAAGGATGGCGTCG
Source organism: Alphaproteobacteria bacterium (assembly GCA_017302755.1). Lineage (GTDB taxonomy): Bacteria > Pseudomonadota > Alphaproteobacteria > Rickettsiales > JAFLCR01 > JAFLCR01. Next base: position 7,628 of record JAFLCR010000067.1, on the reverse strand, counting down.
AACTCTGGATCAGCAACCCGGTTGGCACCATCCCGCGCATGGGTAGGGGCGTGCGCGAGGCACAAGGCAAGCAGCCCATATCCTAGGGTAACAATGCGCATCTGGCCCATGGCAAGCAGGGTGAAGAAGAAGGGTTAACACATATAAAGACATATAAAAATGCTATAAGTATTTCCATAAAGCTTTTTATTGCTCCCTTATCAATGCGCCGCCTTCACGGACGGTTTTCTGATCCGCGATTGGCTAGCGTGAGGCACACCGACTCAGGTGAAACCTTAAAGGAGAATCTTATGAAACCTATCACCACAACCATGGCCGCGGCCGGTTTTCTGGCGCTTCTGTCCACGACCGCGCTTTCCGCGAACCAGGTGAACGCCATTAAGAATTTAGAGAACGGCAATCAGGTGAACATCACCGCCACCGTGGACAGCGTGCAGAACGAACGCGAATTCACCCTGCGCGACGCCACCGGCACGATCGACGTGGATCTGGATTCCTCCGGCCAGTCCGTTGTGCTCAAACAGGGCGATACTGTGACGGTCAGCGGCGTGCTGGATAAAGGCGTGCTCGGCACGGACATCAACGCCAGCAGCGTCACCGTGAATACGAAGTCCTCCGCCGTGACCCCGCCTCCCAGCGTTCCCTTGACCGGCACGGCAAACCCCGCTGATGCGCCGATGGTGAACGCGACTGCCTATAACATCGGCAACCTGCCCAAGCAGGGCCTGGTGAAGGTTTCCGGCACGGTGGCGGATGTGAATAATGAAAAGGAGTTCACGCTGAAAGACCAGACAGGCTCCATCGACGTGAACATCGGCTCCGCCGATAATGCCGCTGTCACCGAGGGCGCGCAGGTGGTGGTCATCGGCTATGTCGAAAACGGCCTGTTCAGCAAGGACATCAACGCCAGCAAGGTGCAGGTCATGGCCAGCGCCGCGCCGGCGCCGGCCACCAACACCCTTAACCGCTAATCGCGTTTTGAGAGAGCATGGGAAAAGGGAGCGCTTGCGCTCCCTTTTCTTACGCGAAGCTCGAAGAAAACATGACGCCGTTCGTCATCCTGATGGGCAATCTCGGCTATCTGCGCGGCATCAACGGTTGCCTCGCGCATCATGTCCGTTACGCTCATCGCTATTTTTATTGCCCGCCCTCGGTGCAGGAAGCCTGCATCCGGCAGGTGGTGGGGATCATGGCGCGCGAGCAGCCCGATCTGTGCTGCTTCGTGGAGATCGACAAGGGATCCACCGGGCTTGCCAATTTCAACCAGCTGGAAAAGCTGGTGTCGGAGCGTTACCGGTTTTTTGACATCGAGAACAAATACGGCCCTCTGTCCCGCCTGCGTTCACTGCCGCTCATGCGCGGGAAGAGCAACGGCTTCCTGGCTACGCGGAAACTTCCCTACGAAAAAATCCATTTCACCCACGGCACGAAAAAACTGATCTATAAAATCCTGATCGAGCCGGGAATAACGCTTTTCTTCGCGCATTTCTCCTTGATAGCGAACGTGCGCGCGCAACAGCTCTTGCAGATGCGGGAGCTTGTGAGGGAAACGCCGGGCGAGATCATCCTCATGGGCGACTTCAACACCCATAACGGATTTGGAGAACTGGCTCCGCTTCTTCATGAAAACAATCTCGTGCTGCTCAATAAAGAGGATGAACCGACATTCCGGTTTCACAACTTCCGTTTACCGCTTGATCTGTGCATCTGTTCGCAGGCCGTGGCGGGGCGGGCGGAACTCAAAGTAGTGCCCCAGCCTTACTCTGATCATGAAGCGCTGCTGCTGACGCTTCATTAAGCGTATTTCTTATCCACTCTTGATGGCACCTCAACCCTCTATGACGGCAATTTTATATAACTGCTTTTAGCTTATGTCTCTCTGAAGCATTTTTTTCGCGGCGATGCCGCGCATTCCTTTTTCAGAGCTTTTCAAAGAAAATGAAACTTCAATGGAGGGCATCATGCCAAGACAATCCACGCAACGATCCTATGCGAATGAGAACCGCTCACGCGGCCGGGAGGATTACGATGACGATCAACGCGGACGCCGCACGCCGGCCCGCGATGAGGAAGGCCGCTTCATGAGCGATGATGACCGCGGATACCGTTCTTCGTCTTCACGCTCTTCGCGTTCGTCGCGATACGAGGAGGATGACGATCGACGTTCTTCTTCCTCGCGCGGACGCCGCATGCCGGCCCGCGACGAGGAAGGCCGTTTCACGAGCGATGACGATTACGGCTCCCGTTCTTCCCGCTCCTCGCGTTATGAAGATGATGACGATGACCGCCGCAGCTCTTCGCGCGGCAGGGGCCATGGTGGCTGGTTCGGAGATCCACGCGGACATGCCCAGGCGGCCCGCGAAGGGTGGGAAACGCGCCGGGGCTATTCCGAGGACGAGGATGACGAGGATTCCGATTACCGTTCCTCGCGCTCGCGTTCTTCCCGTTATCAGGATGAAGACGAGGATGACAACGAAGGTTATCGTTCCTCGCGTTCTTCCAGCCGCAGAACGTCGTCCGGCCGCTATGAGGACGATGACGATGAACGGCGCTCCTCGCGCAGCCGCAGTCACGGCGGTTGGTTCGGGGATTCGGAAGGCCATGCCGAAGCCGCCCGCGAAGGTTGGGAACACCGTTCCCGCCGCCGTTCGTCGGGCAATCGCTGAAGGGACACGGGGGGTGAGCTTCGCTCTCCCCCCGATGCCGGGAGGTAAGCATGGTTACGATTACCCGTATTTTCAACGATTTTGGTAAGGGCAGGCGAACCTTGCCCGATTCCTTTTTCCGAAAGAGACGCAAGAACGAATATCTGCACGAGGAGAAAAAGCAGCGCGAAAACCTTAGCGAAAAGCAGATTGATAATATGCTTAAGGACAGTTTTCCCGCCAGCGACCCTCCAAGCACGTATTGAACGAACAAGGAGCATAACATGATGAAACGTGATTATTGGGTGGGGTTCGTCGCCGTCGGCATGCTGGCCGTCGCCGCGTTCGTGGCCCATGCCAGAGGTGTCTCCGACACGGATTTCATCCGCAAGGCGACGGTTGCCAACCGCTTCGAGATCGAATCGAGCCAGCTTGCGCTCGACAAGGCGAAAGATGGCAAGGTCAAGGATTTCGCGCGGCAGATGATTGACGACCACACCGAAACGGGACAAAAATTCCGCAAGGCGCTCGCCGCTTCCAAGGCGGACGTGGAACAACCGAAAGAGTTGGATGCCAAACACCGCCAGTTGCTGGATGAGCTGGCCGCGCTTTCCGGAGATGCTTTCGACCGCCGCTACGTCGCCATCCAGGCGGACGCGCACAAAGAGGCGGTGAAGCTTTTCCGCGACTACTCCAATACGGGAGAAGATGAAACGCTGAAGCGTTTTGCAGGCGAAACACTGCCCGCGCTCAGCGAGCACCTGGAGCATGTCCAGGAAATCAAGGCTTCACGGTGAAGCCTGCCAAAAGGAGGTATTGTCATGCCCATGACCAATAAGGAAACCCATGCCGGCGACCGGACCGTGCTCTGGACGGCGCTGCTCGTGCTGCTGATCGCGGCCCTGGCCTATGCAGGCTACACCATGTACCGGGCCAATAATTATGCGGCTCCGCAAGCGGATAGAACCGCCGTGGAACCCATTCGCTAAATAAGGAGACTTTATGAAAACGTTACTGAAAACTTCCCTGGCCATTGCGGCCATGTTTGCCGCCTCTACCGCTCTGGCCCAGTCCGGCGCGACCAGTGGTTCCAGTGCGACCAGCGGCGCCAGCACTCAACCCGGCGCCAGCACCAGCACCACCACGGGTAACACGACCGGGCCCGGCACAACGGCCAACACCAATACCGGCGCGCGGAGCACGGACGGCTCCTCGGCCGCCAGCGTGAACTGGGATGCGGAAAACACCTACTGGCGCGACAATTACCGCTCCCGTCCCTATTTCAACACCAGCCGCAGCTATTCGGAAATGAGCCCCGCCTATCGTTACGGGTGGGATCTGTATGACCGCAGCAACAGCCGCGCCTATAACGATCTGGATCAGGAGCAGCTGCGCAAGAACTGGGAACAGGCGCGGGGCGATTCCAACCTGGACTGGAACACGGCTGAGCCGGCGATTCGTGACGCCTATAACCGCCGCCACAACAACCGCAATATGTGATGCGTATGAAACCGAGGGATAAGGATGAAAACGCCAAGGATCCGCGCTGGAAGATTCCCATGAATCTTCCTGGTGTGAAGCCAGAGGATTATCCGGATGCGGCCGGGAGCGTGACTCCCGGCCGCCGTCGCGTGGAGAAACCCGGTCACAGGCGTTGACCAACAAGGAGGGCTACCATGATACCCAGCACCACGCAGCGCGTGCCCCTGCATACGAGGCGCGGCGCCAATGAGAAGATCGACCGCCAAACCAGGCGCAACATCGCGTATTATGCCGTGAACCGGAGCGAGATTGATGCCCGGCTGGAAGAACTGGAACGCGAATGGGACATCGAACGCACATTAGAAGCGAACGCCGCCACCGTCACCGTGGCCAGCGTGATTCTCGGCCTGCTCGCCAGCCGCAAATGGCTGTTCATGCCTGCACTGGTTGGCGGCTTCCTGCTGCAGCACGCGGTGCAGGGATGGTGCCCTCCCCTGCCCTTATTCCGCAGGCTCGGCGTGCGCACCCAAAGTGAAATTGAGCGGGAGTATTACGCGTTGAAAGCTCTGCGCGGCGATTTTGATCATCTTGGCGAAACCAGGGAATCCGGCGCAGAGCTGTCGCGGCGTGTGCTGCAGGCGGTGGATTAATTTTCTCCCGTATTGAACTGCACGTCGCGGTCGATGCCGTGCCTGAACGCCTCAAAAAACGCGTTGCGGATGATGCCGCCCAGCGCGGGCCAGGTGGAAGTTTCGATGTTATTGAGATCCCCCCGTAAAGGAATCCTGGTCGCGAATTGATCGCGCGGCTGGTTGCTGAAGATTTCAACGAGGGTTGCCACCACTGCCTCCCAGGCAAGCTTGAGCGGATTGGTTTCATGCTTGGTGCCGAGGATCGCGATCTCACGCGCCAGGGGTTTCACGTACCCGGACACCTGACCGTTCTTCACGACGATTTCGGAGTATACGTCCAACCTGCCCCGCTCGATGTCGATGGCGGCGTAAGCCTCGGTGTAATTGCTGAGCTCCGGCAGGCTTACATGCTCGAGCCTGGCTTCAAGGTCCATGTCCGGAATGGGGCGCAGGATGTTCATGCTCCCTTTGATCTCCATGGCACCACCGCCGATGGAATCCCCGCGCGCGACGAGCTGCGACGGCAAGGGCTGCGCTCCATCCACCACGTTACGAAGGTTTCGGATTTCGCCGCTCATGCGATGCATATAGATATTCACACGGGGTTCGGTGGAGAAATCCTGATAGGTGAGCGTGCCGCCGGTGAAGGTCACCACGTTGATGTCGATGGGCATGAGATCCTGGATCGGCCTGGTCCAGTCCACGCCAAGGCCGGTCTGTTCCGACGTGCCGGAGCGGTTGACGGCGAAGTTGACTCGAGGCCCGGCCAGCGCCGCTTCCGAAACAATGCGGCCATGGAGCAGCGCGCCCCATTGAATGGAAAAATCCACCATGTCGATGGCGATGAAGGGCACGGGGATATTTCCATGCTCCTTGACGAGCCGAAGGTTATGCATGCGGTAGGCACCGCGGTAGAGGTCGATGTCCAGCGCCTCGACGGAGCCGCGATAGCCCTCGATGCGGTTCAGCACGCGATTCACATAATCCAGTGCCCAGACGTTCAGGTACAGCCTCGCGCCGGTCAGCGCCGCGGCCACCACCAGCAGGGAAGCGAGAAAAACACCCCATCTGCGGGCGGAAGCATTCTTGGCACGATGGACGCTTGCAGTGGCGGCCATGAAATTCCTTCCTGAGAAAGCGGTGAGGCGCCGCCGCCAAACATGCGGCGGCGCCAGCGGCGTTCCACCACCTTACGCCGCTTTCCGGGGTCCCTGGTTGTCGCGCTCGCTGGTGCTGCGCGGGCCTTCCAGGTTCCGGCCGGAGCTGATGAGAATCTGACGGGGCTGAGTTTTCTGGGTTTCCATGCGAGGGCAGATGATCGTCAGCACGCCGTTTTTAAACCGCGCCTCAATGGCGGATTCGTCCACGTCATCGGGAAGCGTCAGCGTGCGCTCGAACGCGCCGTAGCTGCATTCCGAACACTGCATGCTCCGGCGCGCATCCATGCTTTCCTGCTTCTTCTCGCCGCTGATGGTGAGCACACCGCCGGCAACGTCGAGGCGGATGTCCTTCTGATCCATGCCCGGCACCTCGACCGTGATCATGTATTCGTTGTCGTTGGAGGCGATATCCAGGTTGGGCCGGAACATGCTGGTTATGTTCTGCAGGGCGGTGGAAACCGGGAACAACGGCCAGCTCAACTGGCGGACGGTCTGGTCGAACACCTGGTCCATGTCGGAAAAGAAATTGGAAATCGGCATGAAATAGGAAAATCCCGGCATAAGCGACATGCCGCGCTGCGATGATGGCATCGTCTGCCCCTGCATATCCTCATTTCTCATGGGTCGGGATTGGTTCTTGGTGATTCCGGTCTGCATGGCATGCTCCTTGTGCGAGGTTGTTACATGACGGCCTTGAGCGCGATCTGGAAGTCGCCGCCCGGAGAATGGACGGGCGGGCTTATCCACTGCTTTCCGTTTTCAGAAAGAGGAATCCAGCGCCTGTCCTCCGGGGCAACATCCAGCTCCGCGTTGATGCGAAAACCGCCGGTTTCCTTCAGCAAGCTGACATAAGCCGTCACCCTGGCACTCCTATCGGGGAGGATCTCCTCCGCCATGGGTGCCGTGTGAGCAGACAAGGGAAGCCGCGAAGCCTGCCAGCGTTCGGAACCGACCACGCCTGGCGCGTCCGATCCCTGCAATTCGAGAAAAGCATCGATAGTCAGGTTCAACATGATCTCCGTCCGCCGCTTGCGCGGCTTCGCGTTACAAAAAACAGTTTCGAGAAAAAGCATCCGGCGCGGCTGCTGAAGAAAGCTTAGAAAATCCAATCCCAGGTAAAGAAGCGATAGGCAAAACCCGGGGATATATGTGGTTTGCGGTAAGCGCCGCAGGGCGCCTTTATCCTCTTCTTATCGTTTTGCGGTGAGCTGCTTCTTTTACCCTTATGGCCGAAGGCGTAGGGTGAAATTTCTCTTGAGGGGAAACCCTTGAGTAGCCGCGGGACCAGAGAACAAGCGGATTGCGGAGAGATACCGCGATCATGACTATCGTTCTCTGGGACCCCGGACTTTGATTGAAGCCTTGCGAAGGCTCCTCGCTTTTTCCACATAGACGGCCGGATGCACCTTCGCGCAACTCGAAGGAGATGAAGCATGCCTACGAAAGTCAAGGAACTCATGACCAAGGATCCCGTCATCGTTCCCGCATCGACTACGCTGCAGGAAGCGGGACGGAAAATGAAATCACTCGAATGCGGCGTGCTGCCGGTGGGCAGCTGGGATAAGCCGGAAGGCATCATTACAGACCGCGACATCGTCATTCGCGCCGTGGCCGACGGTGTGGACGTCACCTCCGCAGAGGTGCGGGACTACATGACCAGCGAGGTGTATTATTGCCAGGAAGACGATACGCTGGAGAATGCCGCCCAG
>JAFLCR010000066.1 GCA_017302755.1 Alphaproteobacteria bacterium | reverse complement strand
CGTCTTCGGCCCGTATGCGCTGGCCGTCTGGGTCGGCGATTTCCGCGGCTCATCGCGCGGGCAGGTGGTGGGCATCGCCAGCGCCGCGCCGCTTTTTTTCGACATCGCCCGCGCCGTCATCGCCCGCGAGCGCCCGGAAGACCTGCTGCAACCCAAAGCCCTGACCCTCAACCTCTCCCGCAGCGTCGCGTGCAGTGACACGGGCGACATCGCGAACCCCTACTGCCCCGCCCGCGAATCCGTCTGGCTTATCCCTGGCGTGTCGCCGGTGAAGCCCACCAACATCTACCGCCGCCTGCTGGTGAACAAAACGACGGGGCTGCTGGCCTGCCGTTTTGCCGCGGGCAAGACCGAACACCGCGTCCTGGAATTCTGGCCCTCCGATTTGACAGAGGTCTTCTCCCTCGCGGGCATCCGCAAGGCCCCGCCTCCCGCATGGGAGCCGGGCTGCGCCCAGGCGAGCGCCCGCGCTAGCGCACCGCCGCGCATCGTTTCGCCCTCCAAGGCGAGCGGCTTCCGCGTGCGCGATGGGGCAGATAACCGCCTGCCGCTGCGCGCCGCGCTCGACGGCTCGGCCCATGCCGCGTTCTGGTTCGTGGGCGATACGCCGCTTGGCCGGGCCGCACCAAGCGAAACCGTGTTCTGGCCCATGACGCGCGGCAAACACGTCATCCGCGTGGTGGACGACGCAGGCAACGCTGACAGCCGCCTGGTTTTGGTGGAATAAAGCTTATTGCCGGAATTTTCCGCCCTCAGGCTCCCTATCCTGGCCCTGTTTTTCGAGATGCTGCTGCAGCACCTCTTTGCGCATGTCGAGTGCGACCATCAAGTCCGCGCCCACGGATACGTCGGGATCGGCAACATACCGGCCAAGCCGCTGCATAGCCTCCACGCCAATAGCATCCTCCAGCGCATGGCGCGTGGAGCGCGTGGTGCAGTTGCCGCGCGTCTGCGGCGTTACCAAGCGGTGGCGGAGTATTTCAGGCTCCAGCATGCCTTCCATATCGAGCACGGCGCTGATATACCCCTCGCCCGCTCCCCATTCATATTTCGGGTTCGCGCGTATTTTCCTTTCGGTCAGCACGCGGATGAAGTCTTCCGGGTTCACGCCGGGCTTCAGACGCTGCTCCACAACGCCCATGACCAGGCCCCCCTGGAGATTGTCAGACGAAGAAGGCGCTTTTTTTGCTTCCGCCCCAGCATTATACGAGGTGTATACATAGCCTTCGCCGTCCTTGACCAAGCGGCCCACCACGTGGTGACCCTTAAACCCCGCCACAAGGTAGACCTCCCCCGTTTCTTCGAGTTGCTGCGCGCGATCATGCGCATATTCCTGCATGGCCTTATGATAAGGAAACGCTGTTACGCCTTGCAACGCGACATACTCCGGTATCCGGTAATGATCCTGGATATCGCGCAGAATGGCGCGGTCGTCCGCAATCTGGCGCAGCACGTCGGTCATGTGGTGGATGGTGCGGTATTCCAAATTCGTCAAATCGCCTTTATAAAGCGTCGCCAGACTTTCGAGCCAGACGACGTAACCGATCTGCGAATGTTCCGTTATACCGCCGCTCTGCCTACCCGCGGGCATGTCTCCCACGATGGAGCGCTCCATATCCTCAACGGAGTGCATCTGATCCTGATAGCGGTCAATATTTTCCATTAAGTGCAGGATATAGCGGATCTCCGCCCTGGTCTCGTCCGGGGATTGCAGCGGCAGCGCATCCAGAATGGCCTGCTGCTGCTCCAGGAACTCGCTGCGCGGAAGAATCTGTGGAATCGCCCTTCCTTTGAATTCATACACGTACGCCCCAGCCTCCCCAGACCAGCCGATCGTGCCTTGTTCATTGGATATCTTGCTAGAATTGAAAACAATATCCGCGCTTGGGTTTCTGCCGACCGTGCGCGTCTCTCCGTATACGGCAAACGACGGCGGCCACCCTGCACGGCTATCATCCGTCTCAAACCTGATGTAACTGCCCGGCTTGAGTTGCACCACCGTATACAGCGGCAAACCTTTGCCGAAACTTATCCGCATGCCGAGGGAAAAACTTACGCTTTTGGAAGCAGGCTCCTCCTCGGAATCGCCCATGGTCTTGATTGCGATGTAATGATCGGGACGCACGACACCATCCGTTATCGCGCTATGCCGTCCGTGATGCCGGTAGAGAAAGCCGTCCTTGGTACATTCGATTACCGCATGGTCGCGGGAAATATCAGGATGCTGGAGCTTGCAAGTAACTCCATCCGCGCGCCCTATGGAGAATGGGCCATTTCCTTCGAAAGTCAGCGTTTCGGGAAATATGTCACCCTGCCTTCCGGCTGTTCTTTTTTTCAGTTCTAGGACGGGGGGGGTTGAGGCCAAGTCTGCGCGGGTGACTATATAGGCGGGCGCTAAACCAACAAATCGGATCAGGCTGCCTTCGACCAAAAAACCATCTTCACCATTTTGTAAACGTTCCGACATAACAGCCATCCTTCGTTTCTCATAAGGATAGCAATCAATTATTTCATAATCATGATGGTAAAGTTATATTAATTTAAAATATTAAATAATAATATCAATATTTTGCAATGCGCATGCTTAGCGCTCACATGCGGGACAGGCTCCACCCGCCTCCACCACGTATACTTTCCGTCCAAGCGCTCCGTTCACTCACGCATGCCTGATGTTTTGCCATAAGCACGCCGAACACCATGGCTGCTTGCGTAAGCTGATTGGTAAAGCGGGTAACACCGTCACGCGCCGCCGCAGCAAACTTTACCTTATAACCAGCGTTTTTCCTTATTTCTTGTTGTATGCGCTGATTTATTTTATTCTTACCCGCGGAAAAACACGACACAGGCTGACATGATTCCCTACCTTCCCGGCGACCCGGTGCCGATGTTCATCTGCGCTTCGTCCAACAACCCGAACTACCATTTCCACAGCAATGCCGGGCAATATGTGGTGCTCACTTTCTTCGGCTCGGCGAATGCGCCGGAAGGCAAGCGCATCCTCGAGGCCACCCTGGCGCAGCGCGCCTATTACGACGATCAGAAATGCACCTTCTTCGGCGTCAGCTGCGATCCTTCGGACCTTCACGAGAAGCGCGCCGTCGCCGATCTTCCCGGCATCCGCTATTTCTGGGATTTCGAGCAAACGGTCAGCCGGGGCTACGGCGCCATCGAGGAAAAAGACGGCCAGCACATCTACACCACCTGCACCTTGGTGCTTGACCCCACCTTGCGCGTCTATGCGAAGATTCCCTACGAGAACGAGGAGCAATACGCCTCCAGGCTGAAGGAAGCGCTCGCCTCCCTCCCCTCCGTCGACGACCATGCCGGCGCGCCGATACATGCCCCCGTGCTGATCGTACCCCGCGTCTTCGAACCGGAGCTGTGCAAAGAGCTGATCGCCATCTACGAACGCCACGGCGGCGAGGAATCCGGCTTCATGAAGGAGATCGGCGGCAAGACGGTCGGCATCGTCGACCCCAAGTTCAAGAAGCGCAGGGACGTGTTCGTGGAAGACGACGCCCTGAAGAAACATATCGTGGGCCTGCTGGGCCGCCGCCTCAGGCCGGAGATCCGCCGTGCCTTCAACTTCGACGTGACGCATCTGGAGCGCTACATCGTCGCCTGCTATGACAGCGAATCCAGCGGCTTCTTCAGCCGCCACCGCGACAACACCACCAAGGGCACGGCGCACCGCCGCTTCGCCGTCACCATCAACCTCAACACCGAGGAATTCGAAGGCGGCGATCTGCGCTTCCCCGAATTCGGCAGCCGCACCTACCGCGCCCCCACGGGCGGCGCCGTGGTGTTCGGCTGCGGCCTGCTGCACGAGGCGCTGCCCGTGACGAAAGGCAAGCGCTACGCCTTCCTGCCCTTCCTCTACGACGAAGCCGCCGCCAAAATCCGCCAGCAGAACCTCGGCTATCTTGCCGATGCGCCGGATGCGATGGCCAAGGCAGGCAAAGCCTAACCCGCACTCCTTTGTCATCCCGGCGAAAGCCGGGACACACCATGATTCTCAGCACTGCGCTTGAGAAAGCATGGATCCCGGCTTTCGCCGGGATGACAATGACTATAGCGCAACTATCTTTCCATTGCCTCTCCTCATGCCTCCCGTTAAGGTCGTTTGGCCGAATCGTGGAGGAACCATGCCTGCGAGATTCCTGCCTGCCCTGGCCTTTCTGGCCATGCTTCTCCTCTCCCCCGCTGCTTATGCGGGCCTCACGGGCAAGGTGCTTGGCGAAGCGGGCTTCGGCGAGGAAGTCCAGACGGCGGGTGATCTCGCCTACACCGCCGCCACCGCCGCCGCGATCGGCGGCAGCGAAGTGCAATCCGCCACCCCTCCTTTTCGCCCCGACGGCCCCGCCGTCCCCCGCCCCTTGCGCAGCCGGGGCGCGGAAGCCGCGCGCGGCATCTCCGGCGCGCTGGGCGACCTGGCGCTCAATTCGGGCGAGCTCACGTGCAGCCTGTGGCTGATCCAGCTTCGCTCGCATTTGCGCAACCTCACCATGGAAATCTCGCGCATGATCCAGCTGGGCGAGGACGAAGCCGAAATCTCCCGCCTCTCCGATCTCGCGCAGAAGACCGAACATTTCGCCAGCGTCCTGGAACGCGAATGCACCAAGGTCGGCTGGTCCACCTCCCCGCCGGCCGAGGAATGGACGCTGACAGGCCGCATCAAGAACGCGCTGGGCCTGGGCAACGGCGAAGCGCCGCAACCAACGCCGGAACCCACCACTCCCCCCGCGCCGCCGGAAATCCCCGAAGGTTGGAACGTCGCCGACCTGCATTGCCGCAACAGCTGCAGCGGCATCTACGAAGCTTACGCCAATGCCCGCGCCCAGTCGCAAAACCGGCAGCGCGATGCCGATAACCTCGCCAGCGGCGAGTTATCGCAAGCCCAGGCAAGAGAACGTCAGGCCCAGGCCAATCTCAACGAAACGCGAGGACGGCGCGTACAGAACGAAACCCACGTCCGCCGCGATGAACGCCAGTTGCAAGAAGCCCAAGCAGCCACGCAAGCCGCGCAAAGCCGCGTGGACGCCCTGCGCGCGGAAGCAGCCCAGCACGCCGCCCGCGCCGCCGAGCTACTGCAACGCCTGAAAGAATGCCTCAAGAACTGCCGCAGGACGATCCGCGACATGTCGGGCGAGGACGCCACGCAGGTCGAAGGCCATTTCATGAACCTGCTTCCCGACAGCGACCGCCGCACCTACAATACTCTGCCCGACGCCGCCGCCCCCCGCACCCAGACACCGGGCGGCGCGAACAAGGGCGCAACCGTTCCGGATAAGGGCAAGGGCGTCATCAAAAGCGGCGGCCAACCGGTGAAGAAGGATGGCGACAAGCCGCAGAAAGAAGGCAAGGGTCAAAAGACGGAGAAAACCCCGCCTCCCGGTTTCCGCTGGCAAGGCCCGTACCGCGCCAAGTGCAAACCTTGCGCGCCCATCGCTGATGAGCTGAACGCCGCGAAGGCGAACGCCGACAAAGCCCAGGCCGACATCGCCAGATTCGAGTCCAACCTCGAATTCTGGGAAGAAAAGATGCAGGAGCTTGAGGTTTCCGAAAGCGATAACCCCGTGACCCGCGACGGCAAGGCCGTGAAGTCCGGCTACGACCGCGCGCAAATTGAGGACTCGATTACCCTGAGCCAGGCCGGGCTGGACGGCGCGGGGGAGGATCTGAAAAAAATCATCGCCGCCTTCAACGCCGCGCTGGGGCGCTTCCGCGACTGCGAAGCGCAGCGCTGCCAGGCGGAAGACGGCAAAAAGAAAGCCGTGAAAATTCCCGGCGGCAAATACAAGATTGAGGTGGAGAACGTCAACAAGGTGGGCGGCACCAACCCGTTCAACCCCAAGGACGTGGAAGACGCAGGTCTGAACGGCAATGACGGCGACGCCATCGCCGTGACCCCGCCGGTTGTCACTCAGCCCCCGGTCACCGAACCCGTCAGGCAGCCGCCGGTAAAAGAACCAACGCAAGAACCCGTCAAGGAACCGATTGTTGTTCAGCCCCCCGCCGAACCCATCGACGAGCCCTGGGAGATTTCTGTTGGCGGCTCATTCAACTTCACGCACACCGTCGGCGGCTCCCCATGCCCGCAAGCCGCCGGTACGGTGACGGTCAGCTCCAGCAACGGCCACACGATCTCCGTCAGCAACATCAGCGTCGGCGGCAGCATCAGCGGCAAGCTGGAAGTGACGGCATCGAACGGCCCCAACCCCAGCTTCACCGGGCGCTTCAACTGCTCCTCCCCCGCCAACGGCACGTTCAGCGGCACGGTGACGGCCACGCTGACGGATACGGTCACCGGCGATTCAAAAAACATCACCATCGGCGCAAGCGGTACGGTGAGGGATTAATCCGCCCCCTCCCCCAACCTGGCTGTGTCATCCCAACGAAAACTGGGATCCACTTAAGAATGGGCGCCTGCTTCGAGATGGATTCCAGCTTACGCCGGGACGCCAATTTTTATTGGCGTGACGCCTTTGGAATCATTCCAAGCCCGGATGCAACATAGGAAGCGCAATCAAGAAGCCCAAGGATTAATTGGTTGCACATCTCCCGGCCGTTCTTTAGGGTCGCTGCGAAAGAATAATAATTTCAGCAGTTAAGTGAGGGCCGCATGCGTGCGTTTGCGAGGAGAACCCTGGGATTCCTGCCGCTCCTGCCCCTGCTTTTGATTTTTTGCCTCTCCGCTTATAAGGACGCCAACGCCAAGCCCTGCGGCAACTGCCCCGAATATTACTGCGAAGACCCCGCCCTGGCGAACAAGCTCAAAGCCCAGAAGAAGCGCCAGGCCGAAGCCGGCGGCCTGCCCCCGCGCCTTTCCGCGCTGTTCGATCAGCTTTCCCCCTGCGAAGGCTGCGTCAAGACCGCGCCCGACTGGCCGCACATCTCCTGGACGGTCGACCCCGACGGCTATGAGAAAAAATATGGCCATCAGGCGAACTACACCTCCATCAGCCGCCCGTGGAGCGCCGACACCGAAATGCGCCTCCGCCAGGATCTGCGCGACGGCGTGATCAAGAATTTCCACATCTACCTGGGCCAGGATAAATGCAAATGCTGCCCGCGCGGCGCCACCAAGGATGAGTACGAGACATGGCACGAAGCCGGCAACCGCTCCACCGAGGAAGATCCCACGTGGAACGAAGATAAGGATTTCACGGATGACGCCCCCCAGCACAACTTCACCGATAAGGATCAACTGGGCAACGATCCCAAGGATCTGACCGAACTCCCTCCCAGCCAGCAGCGCCCGCAATCCCTGCGCGACCCTGGCGTGCACGAGGCTCCCGCCGCGCGCTACGTCCATGTGGTGTGCCGCGAATGCGAGCCGCTCGAAACCGCATACAACGACGCCGCCAAAAAGATCAACGAGCTGCGCCGCCCCATCGCGCAGCTGAAGCGCAGCCTTTCCTTCGCCTCGCAGGCGGTGAGCAACGTCGAAACGGAGATGGCCCGCACCAGCCGCCTCGCCCAGTCCCCCGAAGTGCAGAAGAAGCAGGACGAGCTGATGAGCGAGCTCGGCGACCGCCTGTCAGATTATCACAAAACCCGCGATGAACTTCTCCAGAAGCAAGCAGAAGACAAGGCATTGCGCGAAGAGCTGGCCTCCGTCCTGAAGCAGATCCAGGAGTGCGAGAAGGAAAAGTGCAAAAAAGCCGCAGCGGATGAACCCAAAACCGCCGTGAAAGCGGGCAACGACGCCAAGGTGGAAGACAAACCCGCCGCGCAAACCGACGGCTCAGGCGGCACCCGCCTGCCCGGGGTGACAGAGGGCGCGAATGGCACGCTTACGGTCAGCTCCGATGTCCCGCGCATTAAAGGCGGCGCGTATGAGAACGGGAACATCGATTATACATTCAAAGCCGTCACCAGCAGCTGCGTGCCCTGCGCGCCGCTGGTGCATTCCTACAATAACAGCCTGTACGGGCTGGACGCGGTGCTGCGCGATAAAGCCTCGCTCCCCGGCCGCAAGCAGAAGGCGATTGAGGACGCCACCAAAGCCATCCAGGCCGAGGAAGCCAAAAATACCAACGCCACGCCGGAATCGACCGCCGCGAAGATCATGGGGAAGATCGACGACATCGAGCACAACTTCGCCAATGAAGAAGCGGCGGTGAATGCCATCATCGCCCACGACACTGCGTATATCAAACTCCTCGCCCAGGCGATCGTCGATTGCGAGAAGGAACATTGCGGCGGCCAGGGAGGTTCCGGCATCATCATCGGCGACGGGTTCGATGCCGGCCCCGGCGCGAAAACGGCGCGGATCATTGCGTTCCCCTTCACCTGGAACGGCCCCTACAACACCGCCTGCTTCCCCTGCGAGAAACTGGCGGCGGAGCTGAACAAAACCTATGATCTGACCCGTGACACCATCGGCATGATCCACTCGATCATGGGCTACCTCGCCCGCCAGGAAGCCCTGCTCGAAGCCCTCGAGAAAAACGGCACCCGCGAAGGCGCGTCCATGCATCGCGATATCGCCAAACAGCGCGAAATCGTCTCCGGCGCGCGCGCGGATATCGCCAAGCACGAAGCCAAGCTCAGCATCATCGGCGAGCATTTCAACAAAGTGCTGGCCATGCTGCGCGACTGCGAAAAGAAATATTGCTCCGCCACGGACGGGCAACGCGCCGTGCGCGTCGGCGGCGACGTGAAAGTTGAGCTGGAACAGAGCATCAAGGTGAACGGCACCGATCCGTTCAACGTGCGCGACGTGGAAGACGCGGGCGTGAACAACGCAGACGGCCAGGCAGTCACGCCGCCCGCACCGCCGGTCGTGACACCCCCGGTGACAACCCCGCCGGTCACGACGCCGCCCACTACCACTCCCCCGACCACACCGACCGATCCCACCCCGCCCGCCGCCACGCCTTTCGCGGCCTCGGTCAGCGGCTCGTTCAGCTTCGCGCACACGGTGGGTTCTTCATCCTGCCCGCAGGCGGCAGGCACGGCGACCGTCACCTCCAATAACGGCCACGTGCTTTCGGTAACGAACATTTCGGTTTCCGGCAGCATCCAGCCCAAGCTCACGGTGAGCGCTGGGGCGAACGGCACTTCGGTGACGGTGACCGCGCAGTTTAACTGCTCTTCGCCCGCCAACGGCACTTTCACCGGCACGGTGACCGCGACGGTGACGGATACGGTCACCGGCGAAACGCAGACCATCAGCATTTCCGCCAGCGGCTCGGTGAGCGGATAAAGGAGGCTTTATGACACGTGCTTTGACGATCCTCGCCGCCCTGCTCCTGGCCTCTTCGGCCTATGCGCAGGAATTCCGCGCCATGAACCGCATCGCCAGCCCCGGCAAGGCGCCGGAGGGCGCGGTGGCGCTTGATGAAGTGCAGGCCGTCCCCCGCGCGGTGGTGGAAAAAGGCGTGCAGGAGCTAATGGCTTCCTGGAACACCGGCCAGCTCGAAAAGCACCTCGCCGAGAATTTCTACGACAAAAGCCGCCTCGACGATGCCATCAGCACCAACATGCCGCGTGACGCGAAGCTCACCGTGCTCGGCATCCAGGGCCAGCAGACGTTGCAGCAATTCAAGAAGGACAACGCCACCATCAGCCGCGTCTCGGTGACCGTGCGCACGCGCCTGGAATACAACGACCCCGCCCGGGGACGGCGCAGCTTCGAAGGCACCAATGAGTATATTCTTCGCGTTACCGATGAAGGAAACGGCTGATGCGCCTGAAACATTTTTCTCTCGCCGCGCTGCTCACTACCTCTCTCGCCGCGCCCGCCTGCGCGGAGGAATCGGTCTTTTCCGGCTGGGAAATCTACGGCAACAACACGGCGCGCTACGAAGCCTATGACATCGGCGGCGACCCTTCGGCCAGCCCCTACCCGCACCGCGGCTCGCACATGTATGATGAGTTCGACGTCAACTTCGCGCGCCAGTTCTCTCCCTACCGCCGCCTGCGCGGGCAAATCTTCGGCCTGGTCAACGGCTCAGATTACCGGCAGATCGACGACGGCCTGGTGCCGGAGCGCCTCAACATCCAGTTCGAAAACGGCGAAAGCTCCATCCCCTACCGCGTCGAAGCGGGCGATTTCTTCGCCAATTTAAGCTACCGCACCATGCAGCGCTCGCTCAAAGGCGCGCAGGTGGAACTCCAGCCGGATTTCGGCAATCCGCAGCGCCGCCACTCGATCCTTTTCTTCTCCGGCGCGCAGCAGCCCTACTGGCGCCATTTCGACGCGAGCGAGGATTACCATAACGGCGCTTCCTGGCTCATTGA
>JAFLCR010000065.1:4386-10341 GCA_017302755.1 Alphaproteobacteria bacterium | reverse complement strand
GCTGGCTGGCGAATCGAGCCGCCGGTATCGGAGCCGAGCGCACCCATGGCCGATCCCGCCGCGACCGCCGCCGCCGAACCGCCGGAGGAACCGCCGGGCACGAGGTCGGTGGCGTCGCCCTTGCGCTTCCAGGGGTTGATCACATTGCCGAAATGGCTGGTGGTATTGGAGGAACCCATGGCGAATTCGTCCATGTTCGTCTTGCCGAGCATCACCCCGCCCGACGCCAGCAGCTTGGCCGACACGGTGGATTCATAAGGCGGAATGAATCCCTTGAGCATTTTCGAGCCAGCCGTCGTCTGCACGCCCTTGGTGCAGAAAAGATCCTTCACCGCGACGGGAACCCCCTCCATCTTTCCCGCAGGCGCACCCTGGGCGAGGCGGGCATCGGACTCTTTTGCAGCCTTGAGCGCGATTTCAGGCGTTTCCACGATATAGGCGTTCAGGTTGCGCGTGTTTTCCAACGCCTTGAGATGGGCTTCCGCCAGCTCAACGGCTGAAAATTTTTTCTTCATCAATCCGTCGCGGGCGGCGGAGATGGTGAGTTCGGTCAGAAGGCTCATGGCTTACTCCGCGTCGATCACTTTGGGCACGACATAACAGCCATGCTCGGATTTCGTATTGGCCAGCACGTCCTGCTTGCAATGGCCGTCGGTGACTTCGTCCTTGCGCCAGGGAAGCTTCTGGTTCGACACGCTGGAAAGCGCGGGCACGCTGCTGGTATTCACCTTTTGCAGCTGCTCCACGAAGACGAGGATCTTGGTGAGTTCCTCGGCATAGACGTTCTTTTCCTCTTCGCTGACCGCAATGCGCGACAGCTTACCGATTTTCGTGACTTCCTTGATGCTTAATGACATGAAGTATCCTAGATTTACAGTCCGCCGCCCGCCCCGGACGGCAACAGAGACCATTACCCTTACCCCAGGAAAACGCAAGCCCAATGCTGCATCGCGATCTTAAGAGTTTTGCCGCCGTTCTGCCCGCGCAAGGCCGTATTTTAGGCTTGGACGTAGGCGATGCCGGGGTCGGCATCGCCCTTTCGGATGCCACCCGCACCATCGCCTCGCCTCTCCAAAAGCTGAAGCGCGCAAAATTCGGCTTGTTTGTAAAAGAGTTGCAAGCCGTTATTCAAAAACACAACGCCGTCGCCCTGGTGGCCGGTTATCCGCTCAACGCGGACGGCACGGAAGGTTCCCAGGCACAGAAAACCCGGGATTTCGCCCACGAGCTTTCGATCCAGACCGCCCTTCCCTGCCTGATCTGGGACGAGCGGCTTTCCACCAGCGCCGCCATGCGCCCCTTGATCGAGGGAGGAACAGGCTTCGACACGCGCCGCGAGGCGCGCGACGCCATGGCCGCGGCGTTCATCCTTCAAGGAGTGCTGGATAGCGGGCTTGTCAGGCCGTAAGGCGGGGCGGTGTAGGGAAGTTTAGCCCCAGTTCTTCCTGCAGAATCCTGGTAACATGAGGAAACGCCTCGGGGTCTTCGCTAATGGTTTCGGCGATATCCAGCCCCGGCACGCAATAAGGGCGGTCATTGCTGTCCACCTGCGACAAATCCTTGGCATTGGGATTGATGGTGGCCTTCAACTCGTAATCCAGCATGGCTTCGGCGTCGAGCGTCACCCGGACGATGCCGCTGCCGTCGGGCATCTGCCGGACCAGCACGGCCGACATAATATTTTCTGGGCGGCTATACAGCGCCTCGTCGGAAAAGACCGTGGGCAGGAACACTTCCGGATGCTCCAGAATGTGCTGCTTGACCAGCATGGGATCGCCCTGATGGTGTGCCCGCAATTTGACGTCACCCATCTCCCGCATCTGCTGCGGCGACAGCACGACCCACTGCTCGGCTATGTAGGCTTCGTCCATCCCGCCGCTGTTGTTGATGGCGCGGAAGTGTACTTTGGTGGGATCGAACGGCACGCCCTGCTCGGCGCAGATCCATTCGAGGTCGTTGATAATCTTCCCCCGGTAATCCAGCCCCTCGCGGGAGGCTTCGGCATGCTTCTTGTACAGCACGCTGGAAATAAGGCCGCGCCCGTCCTCGCGCAGGACAAAAAGGCCACTTTCCTCGTCGTAACGGTAAAGGCGGTTGAGCGTCCGCCCCGCCGCGTCTTCCAAAAAATGCTGCTTATCCGGCTTGTACATCGGGGCGAACACCATTTCCACGTGCACTTCGCGCCCGCCTTCAATGGCCTGAACGATCAGGTCAAGCTCCCGCTTATAGGGCGTGCCGGAACAGTCGCGCAGCAGGTTGTATCCCCGCGCCGCGATCATGATGCCCTGTCTGCAGGCGTTGGCCAGGCTCTCCACGATTTTGTAATCGTCGGAATGGAAGCCCACGCGCTGCAACAGCTTGAACATATCCGTGGATTCACGTTGTGCGTCGAGCGAAGCCACGACGAGACCACCTTTCGTGGAGCAGCGCCGTTTTGCTTCTTCCTGCACTTCGTTCTTGCCGACACCGGAACCGCCTACCGTGACCACGTATTCCGGAGCCACCGGAGCGCCATCCTTGCCATGCGCGCGGCTTTTGCCCTTAAACTCCTCTTTGACCGCTTCTTCCACCACTGTCGCGGTGTAGTACAGACGCTCGGAAGCACGGCCGAGAAGCTCCAGCGTACTCGCGGCTCCCCCGCCTCCCCCTTGGAGGTCTGCTTCGTATGCAATCGCCAGGCTGTTCAGATATTGCCGGTGATCTGGACGGGACGGGTCTGACAGATAGCGGTACAAGGCCACGAGATCAAAATCGCTTGCCAGCGGCCCCTGCTGCGACAATGTGCCAAGGGGTGGAAATTTCCTGGCGATATAAGGCGTCATGATGCGAAGCAACTCAGGATCGTCATGTAGTATTTCGCTTACATAACGCACGAATTCCGACAGCTTCTTGCTTTCTTCGAACGTAAGACCGGTCAGGTAGTCGATTTCAAGGCTGACCGGGGCCACGCGCTGTGTCAGGTCCATGCCATCCAACTGCGTCAGCGGCTCGTATACACGCTGCGGGTCAACCAGCGACGCCTGCATGGTCAGCGCCGCGTCGTCCGCGGCAACGGTGAAATCCGCCATATGACCATGATGCTCCGCCAGCTGCCGTGCAAGTTCGGCTTTCGGGTAAAGCTGGCCGTTCATCATGACGACATACTCCTCAGCCTGCTGCGTGTGCAGAATGAAGCGATGCTTTTGGCCATCGCCGTCGGTCAGGGTAACCTGCCTGCCTGGGAGCGGCATGAATTCCGGCGGTCCGTATGCCTTCCGGATGGCCTCATAGTCAAACACGGGGGGCAAAGGCGGCCTGGGATCCGGCAAGGCCGGCGTATCCAGCACCAGGGAGGGATCGAGGGCCAGGGCAAAAAGCTGATTGGCTCTTTCCGTGAGGGCCGTGCTGTACGCAGGCATAGGCGCATACAGAGTGATTTCCAGCATGCGCATCACATGCTCAGGAGAGGAGAGCTTTCGCAGATCCAGCCGGTAATCCTCTCCAAAGCGCTTCGCCGCCACAGTACTGGCATGCGTCAGGAAGAAGCGCACCGTTTCCGCGTAGCCCGGCTGCTCGTCGGTGAGCCGCAGAAGGTTTACGTAAACCTGGGAAAGGAGCCTGGTATAAGACTCCTTATCAAGCGTCGCGCAAGCAGGATTGTAGAGAATGTGCTGCAACGGCCTGAGCGCCCGGCTTATTTCACGCGTATCAAGAACCGGATCCGATAAAACACCGCGGCGCGCGTAAAGCAGCATGCGCGTGAAGAGATGAGCCATATCGTCCGCCGTGCTGGCGGAAGGAAAGTGAAACGCGCCCACGGTATAAGAATCCGAAAACCGCGCAAACCGCAAGGTGGCGCGCCTCATCGTCGTCGTTTCTTTCGTATTTAAGCCGGCTGACTCAATATGTTGGGGAGCGATGTGATGAGAAATTACCATAAAACCCAGGCGGGATCCTGCTAACCGTCTTAAAGTTGGTTTTTTTTAGAAAATCTGTTATCTTTTTGCTTCCTGTTAACGATTTATTATAGCACACCGCAGACTCTCTCGTTAAGCGATTTTATGCGAATTTTATGTTGCGGCGCAGTATAAAACATTCTGAATTGTCATGCTAATTTACGCCGTTATCGTTGTTCTTGCCTACCTCTTGGGCAGCGTTCCCTTCGGATTGCTGCTTACCCGTTGGGCGAATATGGGGGACATCCGCGCGATCGGCTCCGGCAATATCGGGGCAACCAACGTATTGCGCACCGGCAACAAGCGCCTTGCAGCCATCACCCTGCTGCTCGACATGCTAAAGGGAGTGCTGGCCGTAAGCCTTGGCAGGCTCATCGGCGGCGATGACGCAGCATTGCTGGCAGGTGTGCTGGTAGTGATCGGCCATGTGTTCCCGCTCTGGCTGCGCTTCAAGGGCGGCAAGGGCGTGGCGACCGGCATCGGCGTATTGCTCGGCCTGCATCCGCTGATCGGCATCACCGTCATCGTCTGCTGGATCGGCGTGTTCTGGTTCAGCCGCTTCTCTTCCGTATCCTCCATGGCGTCGCTGGGCATCGCGCCCATGCTGGCGCTGCTGACCAGCCAGTACGACCTCGCTTTTGTCACCCTGGCTATTGCCACGATGGTGTTTTTCCGCCACAGGGGAAATATCGAGCGCCTGGTGCTCGGCACCGAGCCGCGCTTTCATAAGGATACCACGTGAGACTTTCTCCTCCTTCCCTCGCCGGTTTTCCGCTGATCGATTGCCTGCGCCTCATCCGCAGCGAGCGCGTCGGGCCGGTCACGTTTTTCGACCTGATCCTGCAATTCGGCTCCCCCGCCGAGGCGCTGGAGCGGCTGCCGGAACTTTCCGCGAAAGGCGGCAGAGCCAAGCCTTTGAAAGCCTACCCCCTTGCTGGAGCGGAAAAAGAACTCGAGCAAACAAGGCGTCACGGCGCTTTTTTTCTGAAATTCGGCGAGGATGCCTATCCCCCCCTTCTGCGCCAGATTTATGATCCTCCCCCGCTGCTGGCTGCCAGAGGCAAGCGCCCTGATCTTACGGCAGGTAAATGCTTTGCCATCGTCGGCTCGCGCAACGCCTCGATGAACGGCGGCGTGCTGGCCAAACGCATCGCGGAGGATTTGGGAAAAAGCGGCGTCGTCATCGCCTCCGGCCTCGCGCGCGGCATCGACACCCAGGCCCACGAAGGCGCGCTTAGTACGGGAACGATCGGCGTCATCGCTGGCGGCATCGACACTATCTACCCTCCAGAAAACGCCCACCTGTTTGCCCGCATGGCCGAAGATGGCCTTATTCTCACCGAACAACCCTTCGGCAACGAGCCCTACGCCCGCGCCTTCCCGTCGCGCAACCGCATCATCGCGGGCATGAGCCACGGCGTGCTGGTAGTGGAGGCGACGCATAAATCCGGCTCCCTGCACACGGCCCGCATGGCGCTTCAGGAAAGCCGCGATGTCTTCGCCGTGCCGGGCAGCCCGCTTGACCCGCGCTGCCAGGGTACGAATGCGCTACTGAAGCAAGGCGCCATCCTCACCGAAACCGCCCAGGACGTGCTCGACCACCTCTCTTTCGAGCGCGATCTGCTTTCCGATTCCGCCCGCCAGGGCTTTGCCGCCCCTGCCGCCGCCTACGGCGAAAGCGAGCTTTCCGAGGCAAGAAAGGCCGTTTTACAGGCTCTTTCGGCGGTTCCCGTCCACCAGGACGCACTTATTACGCGCTTGCAACTTCCCGCGGGAATCGTTATGCGCGTGGTGCTTGAGCTTGAACTCGCCGGCAGATTGGATCGCCACGCGGGCGGAAAAATCTCGCTGAACCTGACGTCGGAAACGCCTCTCCCGCTTTTCCTGGAGACGGCGGAATGAACCATCCCATCCTCGTCATCCCGGCGAAGGCCGGGACCCAGGGTTCACGGCAGGCGATCTTGAAACACTGGATCCCGGCCTTCGCCGGGATGACGATTATGAAAGTAATGGCATGAAC
>JAFLCR010000065.1:0-4376 GCA_017302755.1 Alphaproteobacteria bacterium | reverse complement strand
TGTTTTTTCTACATGGGAAGGCGTATACCTGCTGAACGAGCCAGAAGACCTGCCAGAAACAATGTTACCAATTGGGCTTCGGGAAGAAAGCACGATTATGAAAGTAATGGCATGAACCTCGTCATCGTCGAATCCCCCGCCAAGGCGAAAACCATCAACAAATACCTGGGCTCGGACTTCAAGGTGCTGGCCTCCTTCGGCCACGTGCGCGACCTGCCCGCCAAGGACGGCTCCGTCCGCCCGGACGAAGATTTCGCCATGACCTACGAAATCGACGACGACTCCGTGAAGCACGTGTCCGAGATCGTGAAAGCCGTGCGCGATGTCGATACCCTCTATCTGGCGACTGACCCTGACCGCGAAGGGGAAGCCATCTCCTGGCACGTGCTCGAAGCGCTGAAACAGAAGAAAGCGCTGGGCAAGGAAACCAAGGTCTACCGCGTCGTCTTCAACGAAATCACCAAAAGAGCCGTGACCGCGGGTATCGCCAATCCGCGCGAGATCGACATGGCGCTGGTCAACGCCCAGCAGGCGCGCCGGGCGCTGGATTACCTCGTGGGCTTCACCCTCTCGCCGATTCTCTGGCGCAAACTGCCGGGCAGCAAATCGGCTGGCCGTGTGCAATCGGTGGCGCTGCGCCTCATCTGCGAGCGCGAAGAAGAGATCGAGAAATTCATCTCCCAGGAATACTGGGATATCGAAGCCAAATGCCACACCGACGCCAACCAGCAATTCTCCGCCCGCCTGACGCATATTCAAGGCGAGAAGCTGGATAAATTCGCCATCCCCAACGGCGAAAAAGCCGAAGCCATCACCAAGCAACTTCAAACGAAATCCTACTCGGTGAAGGCCATCGAGCCGAAGCAGTCGCGGCGCAACCCGCAACCGCCGTTCACCACATCGACGCTCCAGCAGGAAGCCTCCCGCAAGCTCGGCTTCGGCGCGAAGAAGACGATGCAAATCGCCCAGAAACTCTACGAGGGCGTCGATCTCGGCGGCGAGACGCAGGGCCTCATCACCTATATGCGTACCGACGGCGTGCAGGTGGCGGAAGAGGCCATCCAGGCGGCGCGAGGGCTGATCGCCACGAAATTCGGCAACCACTATGTGCCCCCGCAGCCGCGCCGCTACCAGACCAAGGCCAAGAACGCGCAGGAAGCGCACGAAGCCATCCGCCCCACCGACGTCTCCCGCACGCCGGAATCGGTGCGCGCCAAGCTCGATGTTGACCAGCTTCGCCTCTACGAACTCATCTGGAAACGCATGATGGCAAGCCAGATGGAAAGCGCCGTGCTGGATCAAGTCGCCGTGGACATCGCCTCCACCGACGGCTACGCGGTGCTGCGCGCCAACGGCTCGGTCATCAAGTTCGACGGCTTCCTGGCCCTCTACCGCGAAGGCCGCGACGACGAGGAGGAGGACGATGAAAACCGCGTCCTCCCACCGATGAACGTCGGCCAGCAGATCAAGGCCGACCCCATCGCCGCCCGCCAGCACTTCACCGAGCCGCCGCCGCGTTATTCGGAAGCGAGCCTGGTGAAAAAGCTGGAAGAGCTCGGCATCGGCCGCCCCTCCACCTACGCCTCGATCATCTCCGTGCTGCAGGACAGGCAGTATGTAGTGCTCGATAAGAAACGCTTCGTGCCTGAAGAACGTGGCCGCATCGTGACCTCGTTCCTGCTGCTCTTCTTCCCGCGCTATGTGCAATACGACTTCACCGCCGATCTGGAAAACCAACTCGACGTGGTCTCCAGCGGCGAGATGGATTGGAAACAGCTCCTCCGCGGCTTCTGGACGCAGTTCAGCGGCAACGTGGAAGAAGTCGCGCCGCTGACGATCACCGAAGTCATCGACAAGCTCGAAACCCTGCTCGGCCCCGTCATCTTCCCGAAGAAGGAAGACGGCTCCGACCCGCGCGTCTGCCCCACCTGCAACGTCGGCAGAATGGGCCTGCGCCTGGGCCGCTACGGCGCGTTCGCGGGCTGCTCGAACTACCCTGAATGCCGCCATACCCGCCCGCTCTTCCCCGGCGCTCCCGGCGAGCACGTGGGCGGAGATACCGGCGCCGCCACCGGCGAAGGCCTTCCGCGCCCTCTCGGCGAAACCGAAGACGGCCTACCAGTCACCATCAAGAAAGGCCCGTACGGCATCTACGCCGAGGCCGGCAGCGGCAAGGAAGCCAAGCGCGTCTCCCTGCCCCAGGGCATGGATCCGCTCGCCATCGACCTCGACACGGCGAAGAAACTGCTCGCCCTGCCGCGCGAGGTGGGCCTGCATCCCGAAACCGGCGAGATGATCGTGGCCGGCATCGGTCGCTACGGCCCCTACCTGCTGCACCAGAAGAAATACAGCCGCGTGCCGCCGGGCGACGACATCCTCCATATCGGCCTCAACCGCGCCGTGGATCTCATTTCGCAGCCCGCCGGCGGACGCGGCGCACGCACAGAGATCAAACCGCTGCGCGAGCTTGGGAACCATCCCGACAGCGGCGAGAAGATTGCGATTTACGACGGCCGCTACGGCGCCTACGTCAAATCCGGCAAGATCAACGCGACCCTGCCTGATAAATCCATGGTGGAGACGCTGACCGTCGACGAAGCCGTGGAACTCCTCGCCGCCCGCGCCGCGAAAGCCGGCAAGAAAGGCGGGTTCAAGAAATCCGCGAAAGCGAAAGCCGAGCCCAAGGCAAAAAAGGAACCCAAGGCCAAAGCCGCGCCCAAAGCGAAAGCGGAACCCAAGGAAAAGAAGCCAGCCAAAGCCAAAGCCGTTCCTGGCAAAAAAAAGGCATCCGGTGAATAATTCCCCGTCATTCCCGCGAAGGCGGGAATCCATAACCACTGACCATGAGATATGTGCGCCTGCGGCAATTCCAGTCGCCAGTGAGTATGGATTCCCGCCTTCGCGGGAATGACAGAGGAGGCAATATGACACGTGCTCCCAAAAATGATTTTCCAGACGCGCAGAAAGTGCGCGCATTCCTGGAATCCTCCGACCCCATCTCGCTGCGCCAGCTTTGCAAGGCCTTCCACATCCCCGCCAACCGGCAGAAGGATTTCAAGGACTGGCTCCGCAAGCAGGATTTCCGCGTCATCCGCGGCCATGTGGAATACCACCCCCGCCCCGCCGCAAGCCACGATCTGCCGGAAGTGCTGGTCGTGGAAGTCGGCGGGCCGGACGAGCACGGCGAAACCGTCGCCCGCCCGGTGGACGAACGCCACGCCCGCCTGCTCCCCATCATTCTGCTGCCCAAGGACGCACCCGCGCCGGGCAGCCGCGCGCTGATCCGCATGGAGGGCGAAGGGCGCGGACGGGTGATTCGCGCGCTTACCCGGCAAACGGAATCGGTGCTGTGCGTCGTGCGGCATATCGGCTCGCAGGCCGTGGCCGTGCCGACGCAGCGCAGCCGCATCCCCCATTACCGCCTCGACGAACGCGAAGCGGAAAAGCTTGCCTCCGGCGTGATGGTGCGCGTGCAGCCCAACGCCGGCGGCCCGCGTTTTCAAGACCCCACGGCCCGCATCCTGGAAGTGCTGCCCCAACGCGGAGAGATTCAGAAACTGGGCGACATCGCCATCGCCGAACAGGGCATTCCGCATGTTTTCTCCGCCGCCGCGCTTGAGATCGCGGAAAACGGCGAAGTGCCGAAGCTGGGCCAACGCGAAGATCTGCGCGAGATTCCCCTGGTCACCATCGACGGCGAGGACGCGCGCGATTTCGACGACGCCGTCTTCGCGGAACCGGACGGCAAAGGCTGGCACATTCTGGTCGCCATCGCCGACGTCGCGCACTACGTGCCCGCCGCCAGCGCGCTGGATGAAGAAGCGCTGGATCGCGGCAACTCCGTCTACCTCGCCGACCAGGTGGTGCCGATGCTGCCGGAGGCGCTTTCCAACGGCCTGTGCTCGCTGAAACCGCACGAAGAACGCGCCTGCCTCGCCGTGCATCTGTGGATCGACGCGCACGGCAACCGCAAGGAATACCGCTTCTGCCGAGGCCTGATGCGCTCGCACGCCCGCCTCACTTATACGCAGGTGGACGCCTTCCTGCACCATGAGGATGCCGGCGCAGTCCCGCCCGCCCTGCACAAACAGGTGAAGCACCTGCACGGCGCGTTCAAAAGCTTCATGGAAGCCCGCCACAAGCGAGGCACGCTGGAGCTGGAGATTCCCGAATTCCGAGTGGTGTTCGAGGGTGACGGCAAAGTGAAGGACATCCTCCGCCGCCCGCATCTGGAGAGCCACCGGCTGATTGAGGAATTCATGATCGCGGCCAACGTCGCCGCCGCCGAGCTGATCGAGAAGGAAAAGCTGCACGGCCTTTTCCGCGTGCACGAACCGCCGAGCACGGAAAAGCTTTCCGAGCTGGAGCACCTGCTC
>JAFLCR010000064.1 GCA_017302755.1 Alphaproteobacteria bacterium | reverse complement strand
TGGGCTGACGAGCTGCGCACCATGAAAGTCCGCACCAACGCCGAAACCCCGCTCGACTCCGCCACCGCCCGCAAATTCGGCGCGGAAGGCATCGGCCTTTGCCGCACCGAGCACATGTTCTTCGACGCCGAACGCATCGTCGCCGTGCGCGAGATGATTCTCGCCGATACGGTGGAGGGCCGCAAAACGGCGCTCGCCAAACTGCTGCCCTTCCAGCGCAAGGATTTCGTGGAGATCTTCGAAATCATGGAAGGCCTGCCGGTGACGATCCGCCTGCTCGACCCGCCGCTGCACGAATTCCTCCCCCACACGGAGGAGGATATGGCGGGCGTGGCGAAAGTCGCGGGCGTGAGCGTGGAGAAAGTGCGCCAGCGCACCCACGCGCTTCAGGAAGCGAACCCCATGCTCGGCCACCGCGGCTGCCGCCTGGGCATCACCTATCCTGAAATCTACGAAATGCAGGCGCGCGCGATTTTCGAAGCCGCCGTGCAGGTGCAGAATGATAAGAAAACCGTGCTCCCCGAAATCATGATCCCGCTCATCATGACGGCGAAGGAACTCGATATCCTCAAAAAGCTGGTCGATAAAGTGGCCGAGGAAGTCTTCGCTGCCTCAAAGAAAAAAGTGGAATACCTCGTCGGCACCATGATCGAACTCCCCCGCGCCGCACTCCGCGCCGGTGAGATCGCCGAGCACGCGCAATTCTTCAGCTTCGGCACGAACGACCTGACGCAAACCACGCTCGGCCTCTCGCGCGACGACGCGGGCAACTTCCTGGAGGCTTACAAGCAAGCTGGCGTCTTCGAAACCGACCCCTTCGCCAGCCTCGACCAGGACGGCGTCGGCGAACTGATCCAGCTCGCCGCGCAGCGCGGCCGCGCCACGAAGCAGGATCTGAAACTCGGCATCTGCGGCGAACACGGCGGCGACCCTGCCTCGATCCGCTTCTGCCAGAAAGCAGGCCTGAACTACGTCTCCTGCTCCCCTTACCGCGTGCCCATCGCGCGTTTGGCGGCGGCGCAGGCGGCGATTCTGGCTGAGGGCGTCAGCGCGAAGAAGAAGGCAGCCTAACTGTCATTCCCGCGAAGGCGGGAATCCATACTCACTGGCGGACAGAATGGACGCAAGCGTTCTTATTTCATAGCCTGGGGTTATGGATTCCCGCCTTCGCGGGAATGACAGGAGTGGTGAATGGCGGAGAAGCAATACTACGTCTACATTCTGGCCAGCGGCAAACACGGCACGCTTTACGTTGGCGTCACGTCGGATCTCTTAAAACGCAACCACCAGCACCGCACTAAAGCCACGCCGGGTTTCACAGAGCAGTACGATGTTCACATGCTGGTCTATTTCGAAACAACCGACTCCATTGAAAGCGCCATACTCCGCGAGAAGCAGCTAAAGAAATGGAACCGCGATTGGAAAATCCGTCTCATTGAGGAGCAAAATCCTGAATGGGTTGATTTGTTCCCTGCGCTTTGTCAGTGAAAGAAACAACCCTTCTTAACAACATTCAGTTTGCGGGTTATCCTTATCCAAAATAATGGGGGGCAAGATGACCAATTTCCGAACTGATAGGCGGGTAGGAAGCATCGCTGGGCTTTTGCTGATAGCGGGTCTTCTTCTTTACTTTGCTAGTCCAATCGAGGTTTGGACAAAAAACCATTCTGGGATTGTTTCTTTTGCAGCTTTGCTTATACCGCTTTTTGTAGGGATAGGAGGGATATTTGTTGCTTGGGAGGCGAATCAAATCAACAGAACAACAAAAAATGGAATAAAAGAGAATCCAAACGAAAACGAGCGTCGAATTTTTAAAGAAAATTACAAAAAAATCGTTGAGGCGCTTGGCGAAGTTTTCCGTACAGGCCACGTAACTACCGCCACCATGCAGCTTTTTTGGCAGGCTAGGGATGAAGCTAGGTTGGAACTACCTGATGCTATCATCGAATATACGGAAAAACTTCGGAAGAATGCTCAAGAAATGTGGGCTATAGAAGGCCTAATTAACGACACGGAGGATCGGGAAAAGCGACGGGAGCTGGTACAAAAGAAACATGATCTCCTGCGCTTACTTATTGATGAAACTCCATATAAAATATACCGTGAATACATAGCGGTAAAAAATATTGCCCAAGAAAATGGTTCAGGCTGATGTCATTCCCGCGAAGGCGGGAATCCATACTCACTGACGGTGGGAATGGGCGCAAGCGCTCTTATTTCATGGTTCGTGGTTATGGATTCCCGCCTTCGCGGGAATGACAATGCTTCTTTACTTTACACATAATGAAATATGGCTCTCTATGTGAAGCCATGCTGCGTTTATTGGTTTCCTTCTTTTTTCTCCTCAGCCTCCCTGCCCACGCCAGCGTCGGCGAAGTCACGCGCCTTTCCGGCAACGCCAAAGCCATCCGCCACGGCCAGGACATACCGCTCTCCCTCCACAGCGCGATTGAGGAAAACGACGCGCTCGTCACCGAGGAAAACGCCCACCTCGTCGTGAAGCTGAAAGACGCCACCGAACTCACTGTCGGCGCGCGCTCGCGCATCACGGTGGACCGCTTCGTGTTCGACCCCAAAGCCGAAACCGGCAACGCCAGCATCCACATCAGTAAAGGCTTCTTCCGCTTCGTGAGCGGCAAGATGCCCAAGGAGAACATGCGCTACACCACCCCCGTCGCCGCCATCGGCATCCGCGGCAGTGAGGCGTTCGGCGAGGTGAAGGCGGACGGCTCCACGCTCGTCGGCATGGCGGAGTGCTGCGTTGATGTCACCACTAAAGGCGGCAAAGTCTCGCTCGACCGGCCCAACACCTTCTCCGCCGCCACCAGCGCCTACACCCCTCCGAACCTGCCCACCACCTGCACTGGCGCCTGGCTGCAAAAGACGGGCAGGGCGCTCGGCGCCGCACCGGGAGACCATCTCTACGCCTACGCCTCCACCCCGCTGGAGGCGCTGACGCAGGGCATTCCATCGCTTGAGCTGCGCTACCGTTTCGAGCACGTGGAGCAGGAGGGTTTCGTGCGTAATGCTGACGCTTCCACGCTTCGTGCCCGCCTGGGCTATCAGACGGCCAGCTACGCTGGCGTCAATCTCACCGCCGAACTCGAGCAGGTGATGCGCCTCGGCTCCGAGCATTACAATGACGGGCTGAACGGCAATACCCAGTATCCGCAGGTTCCCGACCCCGACAGCCTGGAGATCAGCGCCCTCAGCCTTGCTTACGAAGGCGAGTTCCCCACCCATGCGCGGCTAGGGCGACAGCGGCTTGCCTTTGACAACCAGCGCTTCGTCGGTCCGGCCAATTTCCGGCAGGACGCCAAAGCCTTTGATGCCCTGGCGCTCACGGATTTCCACATCCCAGGCCTGACGGCGAACTATGCTTATGTGGAAAGCATGGGTGGCAACCTCCCCGATGATTCCCCTGCGGGAGAGCTGGAGAGTGACAGCCATCTCGTCAACCTGGCCTATGATGGGTTTCCCGGCGGCAGGCTCGTCGCCTATGCCTACCTGCTCGACATCGAAAACAATCCCGCCTTTTCCTCGCAGACTTATGGCTTGCGCTACTCAGGCACCACGAAGCTGGACGGAGAGTGGAGGCTGACCACCCTTCTCGAACATGCCCGCCAGCTGGATTACGCCAACAATCCTAACGATTATTCCGAACCCTACTGGCACCTGAACCTCGGCCTGGCATGGCGCGGGCTGGAGGGGAGCGTGGGGTTTGAGTCCCTTGGCGGCAACGGTGTTTCCGCCGTGCAGACCCCCTACGGCACCGGTCATTCCTTCAACGGCTCTGCCGAGCGCTTCATCCGCCGTCCCGGCAACGGGCTGGACGATGTCTACCTTCAGGCGGGTTATGCCCCTGAAACCGGCCTGCCGCTCCTGCAAGGCTCCCAGTTCACCCTGGTCCATCACTGGTTTTCCGCCGAACGGGGAGGGGTCGAATACGGCACGGAATGGGATGCTGCGGCCCGTTTTCCCTTTCAGGAGCGTTACTTCCTGGGCCTGGAGTACGCTAATTACCAGGCCCGTGGCTTCAGCGTGGATACCGAGGTTTTTTGGGTGGTTCTGGGGGGCAAATTCTAGGAAATTTCTATTGACTGATGCCGCTTTGCCCCATACACACGAGGCTTCTTTTCGGCGTATATTTTCGCTGCACCGCGACCCCTTCGTCTAGCGGTTAGGACACTACCCTTTCACGGTAGTAACACGGGTTCGATTCCCGTAGGGGTCGCCACTTTAAGCTTTTCCTGAAAAAGTGCCGGAAATTGCAGGATAAGCAATTGACGCGGCTTGCAATCTACCGTAAGAAAGCCCGCTTAAACCTTGATTCCTGGCGACAGCCGGGCACGTGCGATGAACCCACCGCTTCTCACTGAAAAGGACATTGACCCCGATCTCGATCTCGAAGCCGAAATCAAGCGGCTGCGCGTGGAGATGAACGCGGTCATTCTGGCGCATTACTACCAGGACTCCGAGATCCAGGATCTCGCGGATTTTGTTGGCGATTCGCTCGATCTCTCCCGCCGTGCCAAGGAAACTGACGCCGACGTGATCGTTTTCTGCGGCGTGCGCTTCATGGCCGAGGTGGCGACGATCTTCAACCCCGGCAAGCCCGTATTGCTGCCGGATCTCAAAGCCGGCTGCTCGCTGGAGGATTCCTGCCCGCCGGAGCAGTTCGCCGCCTTCAAGGCAAAGCATCCCGGCCATCTGGTGATGTCCTACATCAACTGCTCGGCGGAGGTGAAGGCGCAGTCCGACATCATCGTCACCTCCACGAATGCCGAGGCGCTGCTCAGGCAGATTCCGGAAAGCCAGCCGATCATCTTCGCGCCGGACCGCTATCTGGGCGGTTACCTCAAGCGCAAGACGGGCCGCGACATGGTGCTGTGGAACGGTTCGTGCATCGTGCACGAGCAATTCTCGGAGCGTGGGCTTTCGCAGCTCATGACACAATATCCCGACGCCTGGGTCATCGCCCATCCCGAATGCCCGGAAGCGCTGCTGGGGCATGCCGATCATATCGGCTCGACGTCGTCGCTTGTGAATTTTACGGCCAAGCATCCTGGCGAGACGTTCATTGTCCTGACGGAGCCGGGCATTATCCACCAGATGGAAAAGGCTTCGCCGGGCAGCACGTTTTACGGGGCACCGGGGGCGGATGGCTGCGTATCGTGCAACAATTGTTCGTTTATGAAGCTTAATACTTTGGAAAAGCTCTATCTTTGCATGGTAAACAAGTCTCCGCGCCTGGAATTGCCTCGCGATCTGGCGGAAAAGGCGAGGCTGCCGCTGGAAAGAATGCTGGATATGTCTGCTGTCGTGGCATGAGATCATCCATTTGAGATGATTGTTTATTCTGCCTGGCTGCCGTAAAAGTTGTGCAATTTAACTAAAATTTAAGTTAATTTTTGCATATACTGTGTCATAAAATTGTCATACAGGACGATTTCAGATGCAGGGCTATTCAGGAAAATTGATATTTCAAGGGCTTGATGGCGTTCTCGCCAGCGGTCTCGTGCAGTCCATGCTCCGTAATCTGGGCTTGAAGAAGCCCGAGGAAGCGCGCGTCAAACGCGCCGTGTTTCATTCCGGCCTGGCGGCCGATATTGCCGGCAAGCGTGCCACAACCAACGGTTTCGGCCGGGGCGGTTTTATCAAATCCCAGGGCTGGCAGCCCGTGCTGGTGCAGCGCCTCCATGAAGAAGCCGCTCCGGCGGAGCCGGAGACATTCCAGGTCACTCCGCTGCTGCGTTCCAATTACCAGCGTTTCGGCAAGGCGCTTGGCGCCACCTCGGCGGAAGATTACCAGCTCATGGCCCAGGAATTCCTGAAACTCGCCTCGCGCACATCGAGCCAGGGCTACACCTTCCTGAAGATGAGCGCGGATACGTTCGCCGTCGATTTCCGCGAGGGCGACATGCGCGCCATTTACCGCAAAAACGGCCAGCCCCTGGCGTTCTTCATTCCCAATCACCTCGAGGCCGGTTTCTCCAGCCGCGAGGAAGAGTTCCGCTATTGGGTGACCAGCGGCAAGCTGATTCCCGCAGTCGCGGCGTAATCGCGTTCACATGAACGGCAGGGCGTGAAACCGCGCGGCGGAAAGCCCTTCCACGGGAATTTCCGGTGTTTTTTCTTCCATAATATCCGCCAGCACGCGCGCGCTGCCGCAGGAGAGCGTCCAGCCCAGCGTGCCGTGGCCTGTGTTGAGGAAGAGGTTGTCGTATTCCGTGCGCCCGATGATGGGCACGCCGTCCGGCGTGGCGGGGCGCAGGCCCATCCAGCGTTCGACCTTCGAGAAATCACCGGCCTGGGGGAACAGCTCTTTCGCCGCGTTCAGGATGGCATCCGAGCGCACCGGCGTGATCTCGCTGTTATAGCCCGCGAACTCCGCGGTGCCCGCCGCGCGCAGGCGGTTGCCGAGGCGGCTGTAGACGATTTTCTTCGCATCGTCGGTGATGCTGATCATGGGCGCGGCGTTGCTGCCGGCGATGGGCAGGGTGATGCTGTAGCCTTTCATCGGATATACCGGCACCGAAATGCCGATGCTGCGCAGCACCGGCGCGCTGTGCGAGGCGAAGGACATCACATAGGCATCCGCCGTGAAATCACCTTTCGAGGTTTTGACGGCGGCAATGCGCTTCCCCTGCCTCGCGATGGAGCGCACCTCGGTGCCATAGAGAAATTCCACGCCCAGCTTGGCGCAGTACTCGGCGAGGCCGGTGGTGAAAAGATGCACGTCGCCGCTTTCATCGAGCGTGTGATGAATGCCGCCGATGATCTTGCGCTTCGCGTGCTGCAGCGACGGCTCCAGCGCCAACGCCTCCTCGCCGGAAATGATGCGGTCGGCGCTGCCCAGCCCCCGCTCGAATTCCGCCACGGCCTTAGCGCCTTCGAATTCCTTGGGGTCATTGAAGATGTGCAGCACGCCTTTTTCGAGATGGTCGAACTCCACCTGCGTGCCCGAGGCGACCAGCGCCAGCATCTTCTTGCTGTACAGCCCGAGCTTCAGGATCTGCTCGGCATTGTGGTGCGCACGAGCCGTGGTGCAGTTGCGAAGGAAACGGATGCCCCAGGAAATCATGTAAGGATCCGGCTGGAAGCGGAAGATGAGCGGCGCATCTTCATGGAACATCCACTTGAGCGCCTTGGGCAGCACCGCCGGGTTGGCCCAGGGCTGGGCGTGGGTGTAGCTGAGCTGACCGCCATTGGCGAGGCTGGTCTCCTGCGCTGCGGAAGGCTGGCGGTCGATCACCGTCACCTTGTGCCCGCGCGTGGCAAGAAAATATGCGGTAGTCACGCCGACGACCCCCGCACCAAGCACCAGAACCTGCATGAACATCCCCCGTAATGCGATGACAACCGCTCTAGACTCTTAGCGGAACGCTTTTATAATGATAAGCGAAATTGAAAGGTACGGATCATGGCATCGTCTTCGCGCGTCGGTTCTGGTTTTTTAGCGGGCCTTCGCGCGCTTACCACGCAGCCTGGGAACCGACCCGCCGAAGTCGAGATTCCCAAACCCGAATACCCGTTGCCGATCCGCCCGCGCGTCAACGTCATTCCGTCGCCGGAGAAGCTGCAGGAGATGATCGGCAACGCGATCAAGGCGCTCAAGAAGGGCATTTACTGGGATCGCGGGTCGATCCTCAACCTCGTGATATGAGCGCGATCACGGTCTGGTGGGGCGCAAAGAAAATCGCCCTGCGCTTCGATTCCGACGAAGCGGAGATTGAACCCGCCGAATCCGGCACGCTCCTATTCACCGCGCAGGGCAAAGTCACCTTTCAGGATGCCGAAGCCGTCGAACGGCTGCTGCTTGGCCGCGTGCCGTGCCGCTGGGAGGTGATGCGCGAAGGCGAGACGATCCTGAACGAAACCTACGACACCACGCTTTTCGCGCTGGAGCCGGACCAGCTTATCGCGTCGCTCAGCGTTTCTTCTTCCTAGGCTTGCCTTCGCACTGTTGAATAGCCCGCGCGAAATTATCCGCGTCCACGATGTCGGTGAAACGGTCATAGCCCGACCAGGCCGCCTTGGTGACGTATTCCACATACACCGTTTCTCCGTTCTTCAGCGCGTCGATGATGCGCTGCGAGACGGCGGCATCGAAATGCGGGTTCAGCGTGCGGTAGACCTCGCCGCCGAACTTGGCGATGAGCCAGGTGCCGGTTTCCAGATGCCTTCCCGCGCCGACGATGGTGAAGGCTTTGCCGTCCATCCTGCCGATTGTCACCTGCAGGTAGTCGCGGCGCGAGGTGAGGACGCAGGCCGGGGCGCCGTTCATCTCGCCGGTTTCCACCTCCCACTGATGGGGGCGGTTGGTTTTGAAGCGGTCGGTCTCGAAATGGGCCGGGCCGCTGTCCCACGTCTGGCCCGCGCAGGCGGAGAGAAGAAATAATGCGCTGATATATCTATATTTCATGGCTGATTCCACAGGTGATTTTAGCAAAAGATAGCACGCCTTCCACCTAGACGGTAGCCTGTCATCAGGCCGTCATGGTTATGCGTTATCAAGGCTGTTGCCTACAGGGAGAAATACCATGCCAGACGTTCACGTGCCCCCGCAACTTGCTCTTTTCCGGGCGCTTCGAGGCAGCCCGCTGCTGGTCGGGGTCATTAATCTCGCTCCAGGTTGGGTTAAGCAGCTTGCGCGCGACGTGCTGCTGCGCGGCCAGATGGATGAAAACCGGCTGAGCGAGCACACCCTGGAAACGGGAGGTAGGTTGCTTGTTCCGCACGACCGCTACTGGCTGCGCTATTTGAACCAGTTGGAAGAATACGAACCCGAGATCCGCGCGACGATCGACCGTTTCGTCGCGCCTGGCACGCTGTTCATTGACGCAGGGGCGAATATCGGCCTGTGGAGCGCCTATGCCTGCGGGTTGGTCGGCGAGCAGGGCAGGGTCGTGGCGATTGAGCCGGGCGCGATCGGAGAAGTCTTGATAAAGAACCAGGAACGCAATGGCGGGCGGTTTGACGTGCTCCGCAAGGCGATTGCGGAAGTCTCGGGTCAGGTGCTTGATTTCTACGAGTATGCCAATCATGCCGGCAGCAGCTTGAAGGGCAATCTTCAGTCCATGCCGCCGGTCGCGACCCGGCAGGTGGAAACCGTGTCGCTCGACGATATTGTCGCGCAGGCAGTAAAGGAAAACCGCGATATAACACGGGTCGTCCTCAAGCTGGACGTCGAGGGGTTTGAGCGCGAGGCTCTGGCAGGCATGCGCCGGGCCATGGAAAGCCATGACGTGCTGATCGCCTACGAAGATCACGGCAAGGACAAAACCTCCGAAACCACGCGGCACGTGCTTGAGCAGCTTGGTCTTTACGTCTACTACCCCGGCGAGCGCGGCGGCATGCGGCAGATTGAGGATGCGTCGGAGCTGGACGCCATCAAGAAGCGGCACGAAAAAGGCTATAACTTCCTGGCCTGCAAGCCGGGCGGGGAAATGGACCGCGAGCTCCAAAGGCAATGCCGTGAAACCGAGGCAAAGCAGCGCAGCGATTGGGGCGATTCGTTGGATGTGACGAGAAACTTCCCTACTATCCCGCGTTTCTGGAGCCGCAGTTAAGATGGCCCGTATTCTTATCGCGGATGCGATCCACCCACTCGCGGCCCAGATGTTGCGCGATTTTGGCCATGACGTTCTGGAAGTGCCGAACCTAAGCAGCGAAGCCGGGCAGGCCGCTCTTGCCAGCGGGCAGTTCGAGATAATGGCGGTTCGCTCCACCTCCACTGTCACGGCGGATGTGATTGCGCAAGCAGGGCCGAAGCTGAAAGCCGTTATCCGTGCCGGCGCGGGGGTGGACAACGTGGACGTGGAAGCCGCGACCGAGGCGGGCGTGTTGGTCATGAACATGCCGGGCATCAACGCGTCTTCAGTGGCGGAGCATACTCTGGGGTTGATGCTCTATGCTCAGCGCCATACCCAGCAGCGGGGAACCGCCGTCGCGGAAACCGTGCTGACTGATATGCTGGATACGTTACGCTGCCTCTCCCGGGCATCAGCCGATGTCGCGGAAAGCAGCATGTTCCGGCGTCAACATTTCATTCCCGGCGACCTTCAGGGAAAGCAGGTGATTCTGGTGAAGGATATCCGGGATGCGCGGTTGGAAGCCGCGCTTGCCGCTGCCGGCGCGCTGCCGTGGAGTGCAATGCCGGATAATCTGCCCGCTGCGTTGCTTGCTGGAAAGGATATGCTGGTTTACGGTTGCCCCGTGGCGTTGGCCGACAACATCAAGGCCGCGTTCGATTCCGGCGCGGTGCGCGCCGTGTGGTTCGACGGCTCGCTTCCCGAAGGCCATGCGCTTCACGGCGACCCTCGCGTGGCGGCGGTATCTCCGGATCTCATGGGTTCCGTGGAAGGCAAAACCCTCGGCATTATCGGCTATGGGAATATCGGTGGCCATTTCGCCGGGAT
>JAFLCR010000063.1 GCA_017302755.1 Alphaproteobacteria bacterium | reverse complement strand
GGGAAAGACGAGAGACTTATTGTAATTAGCTTTCCCGTTTTGGCAATGTTTCTGCTTGAAGTGCGTTGCGGCAGAGTTTGCTGCTCGTATCATATGACACATGGCAAAAGCGTTTCGTCGAACTTCCTTCCGCGTCCAGGTATCGGACGATCCATCGGGCCACATCGTGTAGTTGTATTGAAGTGCCACGTCGTGTGGAGGTTCCTTCATTAGCGGTTGATCACACGATATGAAGGCTTGTGGAAGTCGGTGTTTACCAAACATCCAATTTCCTAGACCGTAACGGTGGCAGTAGTGAAGAACATTAGGAAGGTTGCGTGACTTCGGGGGCTTGCAGAGCTCCAAGTCTGGCAAGCTGTCGATGTACTCCCAACCTTCTGCTTTCTCTGACATCGTAACATCGGATATCATGAAGCTTGGAGAAAGGTAGAAAAGCATACTTTTCAGTAATCTTGACGTGATACATTGTCACTGGTTCACACACTGCAGCTGTTACCTTATTGCGGTCTGATGAGGTAAACGAAGATGTGCCGCCGCGAGGCAATAAGCATACATTTCAGCAAGAAGATCTGGGTACTCCTCATACACAGGAACGGCGAATTCACTCCACGTGGTGACAATATTGTACATATCGCTCGCTGTGGCAATGTAAGGCGGACCGACAACGTATCCCAGCGACGCTTCCTTATCCGTAAGATTTGTAAGGGGGGACGGCTTTCCCCTTAGAATCCTTTCGACGAATGCTTGCCTCTTCCAATCAAGGCCAAATCCGTACAGCTGTCCAGCAGGTTTGCCGTGGTCCACATAGGTTCGAGGCACTTGATGCGGCTCCAAATCAATCCAGTTGGTATCGGAGAAGTCGTTGTTCACAAAGGGACGTTGAATGACCTGATCCGGATCCATCAAAATTACAATCGCATCTTTATTTTGTGGATGATGCGGAAACCCCAGAACGTGCTCCATCCAGTGCTTCGTGCCGAAAGGCTTGTTCCAATACTTGTAATCTGCTCCTTCTTTCTGGTTGGAATAATCGGGAGTGAAGTGGATGCGAAACCGTCCAGGTAAAGCGGTCATACTGGCGATCATTTGGTCAAACAGCTCGGCCAGCTTTTCCTTGTTCTCTTCGGTGCAGCCCGAGGCAATACGAGTTATAGTTCCCGGTTGCTCTGATATCATGGCATGATAAAAGAACAGGTACGACTGCCAGTCTTGCTTCAAGGAGCATCCAGAGGAAAAGATAACGTGGTACTCGACGTGGTCACTCAGTAATCCAATCTTCCGTGGTGAAGAAATTGAAATTCGAATTTTCAGAGGCAGTGAGCCAATGAGACAAACAGCTGCGGCCAAAGCAGCTCCGACTTTGACGATCCCGAACGACGAATAGCGACGAAACTTGGGAACGCTTCGTGTCGGAGCATCATCACAACTTGCAATAGGACTTGTAACGGATTGTTCGTCGCCATGGATGAGAGCCCTTCTCCGATGAATATCAGGCATTAATCTCGAGAGCTGATGCCACAGCTGGTAGAGTGGAACGACGCTGAGAGCGAATTTGAGTTACGACAAAGCGAGAGATGGGGTCAAAGTGCAGAGAGACTAGTCCTGCAAGGAACGCTTGTTTTCATTCATAGTTGCTTCCAAGAAAGAATTGAGAGTTTGTAAATTCCATACGACCCATGACGACTTATCGTACGCAGTTGAGCCTCGGTATGAATACACACAACAACAAAAAATTATGAGAACAACAGCTGAAGTATAGTACAGTACTATACTAGTTAATAAATCCAGCAACCTATGAGTAAGCAAATGGCAACGCTTAATGTGAAATGCTCACTCAGAGCGCTCTAGCGATGAGTGTTGTCTTCGGGGCGAGAAGAATTTTGTGCTAATGAAAATGAAGCAACTACTAGAGGTGCATTTTATTGTGTATAGGCAGAATGTATAGGCTACGCCATTAGCTCAGCTCAGCATACGAGGTCTGCGCAGCGTGGGGCTCCTCGTGATCTTCCTCCTCCTTGATGCTTCCGATTGATCGAGGGAATGCATCGGTCTTGGATATCAAGGGAAGCGTCTCAGGCATGAATAAGAGGTAAGAGAGAGCGGGAACCAACGCCATAAACATAAGGATATAAAATGCCTTCTCGTAACCAAGATCTTGAGCTAGTGCTTCACCCAAGTAGCCAGAAACGGTACCCCCGATGGACATGGCAGCAGTTGTTAGACCTAGCGTCATTGCAAAGCGTCCTGTTCCACCGGATATATCGCTAGTCACAAGAATGTACATGGTTCCGAACGATCCGGCCCCCACCCCGTCGAGAATTTGGGTGGAGAGGATTAGGAATTGAAGCCAAGAGGATGCAACGTCGTTGCCACGGATCTGAAGCAGCAATGTCAAGATTAAGCATCGGATGGGAACTGAGAACAATCCAATAAGAAACAGAGCCTTTCGACCGTATTTTCCCGAATAGTCTCCGCAAATCTTGGCAGTTAGGACCATGAAGACTTGGGCAACAATTATGCATAGTCCACTCATCAATATTCCTGTTCGACCGCTGTCCAGAGCCAACGTCTGCATGACCAAAGGCAGCACGGTTCCGTTGGCCGCATGGAACAGGAAGACAATAACAATGAAGGTCAGGAGCACTGGGTCGCGAAGGACTTTCCACGGTGTATCAGCGTGAAGCACAGCAGGATCGGCGAGGGAAGGACTGACGCTTTGCCAGCCAAAGTTGAAGCTAGGCCGGCTGTCAAATCCTTTATTGTTGCCATCCATTGAGTCCTTCAACTGCGGGTGATACTCTCTACTAGGCGACGCCAAAGTTGACTTTGGTTCCTTCAGTAGCCCTCGAGCGGCATCGTGGTCAATGTCCTCTTTCCGAATTTTGTTCAGGAAGTACACGAAACCACAGCACGCGATAGGGGACACAATAAAAAGCCATCCCAAGTTAGGGTAGATCAACACACCCAGTACAGACCCTGTCAGTACAATAATCGCCGTCCCCAAGTGGCTGCATACAACGATTGCATCTTGTGTTAGTCCGCATCACAGTCAGAAAGCAGTGGGCGGCAGAAAATCGCGCTTACTTCATCATCTCGTTGACGCTGACTTGCGAAGTCATGCCCTGGGCACCAACAATTCCTTGAGTGATGCTGTTTAAGCCAGGAGGAATGAATGAAGTCACAGCGCCTTGAATGAACTTGATCAAGACCATGAGCTTCAGGTTCCCACCATAGTCC
The DNA here is from genome assembly GCA_017302755.1 of Alphaproteobacteria bacterium. Lineage (GTDB taxonomy): Bacteria > Pseudomonadota > Alphaproteobacteria > Rickettsiales > JAFLCR01 > JAFLCR01. Next base: position 7,193 of record JAFLCR010000063.1, on the reverse strand, counting down.
GTCGCGAACGCTGCCGTGCAGACGGTGAGGAACGTGGTGGCGACAGCTGCCGTGGTGAGCCACAGTAGTTTTCGTTCAGTGTAGTCATAAAGATAGCCCGCTGGAGTTTGAAAAAGGAACTGGCTCATTCCAAAAACTGTCATACCATGGCGGTGAGGAAAAATTCGTGAGCCCTCTGGATTCGTGCATTAAACGCTCATTCAACGGTAATTTCTTGTCAAGACATACCAAAAAACAAAACTCCAGCTTGCTTTTCCGAGTAGTTCTGCGAGAGCAAGCAGTTACAGCAAGAAATTACAACGACAATAAGAAATCTTGCGAGCAGACTGTGGCGGTGGCGTTGTAGGCGATACGGTTGCCCCTTCAGAACGCGAAAGGCAGTGGTAGGAGGGACTTACACGACTGACAATAAGAAAAGCAGACTGCATGTTGATCATGGTCAGACCATCACGAAGCTCCCCGAGAAACAAGGCCGCCCATCGGAGCATACTCCTTAAGACGACGAAAAGAAACTATTGAGTGCGGGCGCCTTTGTGTTTGCGTAAATGACGAGCGAACAAGGAGGTGTCTCATGTCCAGAGTTTTGCGTCCGCCCAGCAGCGAACGGAGCAGTGAATTTTGTGCGTATGGAACCATACCTTGATTCTTCCTTCTCTTCTCCAACAGTCGAAGACTGCGGAAGTAAATGCAGAACCATGACTTCTTTGATCAGCTGTTCGATGAGTTCGGTCGAAGGCGAGAATTCGGGAGGATTCCAGTGGTGCGACAGATCGCTCCTTGTGGCAGCAGCTAAAGTGGCGTTGAGTGCTGGGATCGAAAATCCATGGTTCGAAGGGCATGCCAGCGACGGTGTGCGGCATCCGAGAGTTTTCCATCCGTTGTGTGGGTCCGAACATGCGAATCTTGCAACACTTAGAGAGAAAGATCCGGTATCTAACGGTTCCAAACCCTCAACGAGTCCATTGTGCTTCAAGAAGTACTCTACTGCTCGCTCTGACACATGGCAATAATCGTCATGATTTTTTGCACCAATTTTGTTATCGCGCCAGGCGGTGCCATCAGTGCAGTTCCCGCACGTTGCACCAGGGGGGTGCTTGATGAACCTAGCCCTTGTCTCAGCAGCTCCTGAATCAGCGGCACGAAAACCGGCCTGGTGGGTAGATCTGTCCACTCGGGCGTAGTGGCCGCTGCAAAGAGATACACCCTGCCACGCGCTGCGCCGATGCGATCAAGCGATACAAGAAGCGGCGCGGCTTGACCGGCGGCAGCACCCGATCTCCTCTCGATTGCCGTCAGCAATGGCTGCACCGTCGGTTCGGGCTGAATGACAAACTGCCGACTCACAGACACCGGACTCAAAAGTGCCGTCATCTCCGGACGCAGCAGTGTCAAAGGGTCTGCGCGATTTGCAGGCGGATCAACAGCCGCCACGCTCGCGGGCGAACCGCTCTACCGCGCCTGCGGCTATACGCTGATCGAGCTGGCGATCGTGGTGGCGGTGCTCGGCATCATGCTCGGCTTCGGGCTGCAGATCTACACGAAGAAAACCGAGGCCACGCGCCTGAAATCCACCCAGGAAAAGCTGGACGTGATCGAGCAGGCGCTGGCCGACCACGTGCTGATCAACGGCTTCCTGCCCTGCCCGGCCAATCCTGGATTCGCAGACAACGCCCCCAATTTCGGGGTTTCCACCCCTTCCGATGCCAATGGCGACTGCACATCCGGCTTGCTCACCGACAGCACGGGCATGGTGCCGACGCGCACACTGCTGCTGGGCGATGAATATAGTTTTGACGGCTGGGGGCGGCGCTTTACGTACCGTGTCGCCGGCAGGCTGGCCAGCCTCAACGGCTTCGCAGACCGCAATAATCGCGGCGATATCAGCGTCACCGACATGGTCGGCAACGAGTTGACGGGCATCAGCGTCACGCCGCCGGAGAATTTCGGCGCCGCCTATGTCGTGATCAGCCACGGCCAGAACGGGCGCGGCGCCTGGGCGCGGCGGGCGGCGCCGAACGTGGTTGCGCCTATCCCCACGGGGGCGGAGCTGCAGAACTATCCCGCGGCCATGCCGTTTAACAGAATCTATATTCAGTCCGGCAGGGTGGACGATGCCGCGGGCGGCGTCTATTTCGACGACATCACGCGCTTCAAGAGCAAGATCCCGCTTTCCAAGGGGGAGAAAAAGCCGGTCAGCCCAATCCGGATCTGGTCCCGCGTCTGCCAGGACGCCCGCGCCATCGTGGACGGCGCGCCCACCATCGTGAGCGCCACGGAAGGTATCGCGGGCTTCAACGCACAACTCGCCGGCGCAGGAGACATGACCCTGGCCGCCGCCACCGCGATCGACCGGCTGTGCAGCTCGCAGCTGCCGGCGCTCAAGGCGGAATGCCCGAACAACCTTATTCTATCAGGGGCAGGATTCGCGGCCGATTGCGAGTGCACGCCCGGCCAGTTCTATTTCACGACGTTCGGCCTGACGCCGCCAGAGAATGCGCTGGGGAAGTGTCAGTAGCCAAGTAGAGCTTGAGAACTACCGGCACAACGCGCAAGCAATATCGCCCACGCCCAAGCCCCAGGCTTGCAGAACTTGCGCCGAACCGAACATCATGACGATGCCGATGATCACCAGGATCGTCTGCGCGGGCGATAGCTTGCCGAATGCCGCGCCAAAGCCCAGCATCAACACCGAAATCGTTCCGATCCCCTTACCCAGATCACTGCTGAACCAGCCGGAAACCGCGCACAGAACCTGCTGTATCTCGCATCCCATGACAAGCACGGTGTTGCCGCTGCAATCCGCCGCAATGCCAAGATTAAGCGCGTTCACCACGTCCGCGCCATTGAACATGATCGTGATACCGACGATGGTGGTGATCGCCACGCCCGGGGAAAGCTTGCCGAACAGCGCCATGATGCCGAGCACGATGATCGCCAGCGACGCCACCGCCTTGCCGACAGGGCCGGTGAACCAGGAGACGACGGTGCAGATGACGTCGCCGATAGGATCATCCGCCGCCAGAGCCGCTTCAGGAAAGAACAGGCTTAAGCACAGCGCGGCCAGGAAAAGGGGGAGCAGGGAGGAAAGGCGCATAGGTAGGAGGGTCCGGCGCTGTTTCATGGTTTCATAATACCGCATCTTCGTGTCAAATTCATGTCAAATTCTTTACAATCACCTCGATTTTTGAGGTTTTTTTGCGCTCAGGCCAATAAAAAAGGGAAACCACGAAGGTTTCCCTCTTTTATATTCGTCATGAAAGAGCCGGGTTAGCCCGGCACTCTCACTTAAGCAACCGCGCGGGCGCCGACGCGAACCGTCTTCTTGGCCATCGTCTTGCGACCCTTCGCACGCACCAGCGGCTTGCGAGCAGCAGTACGCTTCGCTACCTTCTTCTTGGCAACGGGCTTCTTCGCCGCGGTCTTCTTCTTGGCAACGACCTTCTTCGTCGTCGTCTTCTTCGCGGCCTTCACGGCCACTTTCTTCTTCGCCACTTTCTTGGTGGCAGTCTTCTTAGCAGGCTTTTTGGCAACCTTCTTGGCGGCCTTCTTTACAGGTTTTGCGATAGGCATTGTCAGGGTCTCCCTAAATTGAACAATACCATTTTATTAAATTCGACAGTTCTAAACATTTGATTAATCGCGCACGCATATTTGCGCAGTACGGTCATCGCCTGTTAGATTCGCGCTTGTTTGTGATAAAAATATCACGCGCAGATCATGCACCGCTACTCGCGCCGTTTGCAATGCGCGTTTCAGTTTGGATTTTGCAGGATGAAATGAAGACAGCCCGACGCGCCGCTTATTCCATGTACTGGCCGCCGTTGATGGAAAGCGTCTCGCCGGTGATGAAGCCCGCTTCGTCTGCGGCGAGGAATAATACGCAGCGTGCCACTTCTTCAGGATTGCCGAGACGGCCAACCGGAATCTGGGCGACGATCTGCTTCATGATGTCTTCGCGGACGGACTGCACCATTTCGGTGCTGATATAGCCAGGTGCAATGGCGTTGACCGTAACGCCCTTGGCCGCCGCTTCGCGGGCCAGGGCTTTCGTGAAACCGAAAATACCGGATTTCGCCGCCGAATAATTGGTCTGCCCGAACTGGCCGAGCTGGCCGTTCATCGAGCTGATGTTGATGATGCGGCCAAAGCCTTTCTCGCGCATGCCGTCAATCACGGCACGCGACATGTTGAAGCAGGAATTGAGGTTGGTTTCGATCACCGCGCCCCAATTCTCGGGCGTCATCTTATGCATGGCACCGTCGCGGGTGATGCCGGCGTTGTTGACCAGAATCTCGACGTTGCCTCCGAGATCCGCCTCGATCTTCTTGATGCCGGCGGAGCATTCCTCGGCGTTGGCGATGTTCCAGCGGTACACGGGAATACCGGTCGCCTTCTTAAACTGTTCGGCCACCTCGTCGCGCGTCGCGTAATTGGCCGCGACTTTATACCCCGCGCTTTTCAGCGCCTTGGAAATGGCTTCGCCGATGCCGCGCGTGCCGCCCGTAACTACCGCAATCCGACTCATGATCTTTTCCCCTTATATCCGTTCCACGCACATCGCCACGCCCATGCCGCCACCGATGCACAGCGTCGCGAGGCCTTTTTTCACGTTGCGGCGACCCATTTCATGCAGCAGCCCCACAAGCACGCGGGCGCCCGATGCGCCGACCGGGTGGCCGATCGCGATCGCGCCGCCGTTTACATTGACCTTGGCCAGATCCCAGCCCATTTCCTTGTTCACGCTGATCGCCTGCGCGGCGAATGCCTCGTTGGCTTCAATGAGGTCGAGATCCTGATGTTTCCAGCCCGCCTTCTCCAGCGCCTTGCGGCTCGCATAGACCGGGCCGATGCCCATGATGGAGGGTTCCACCCCCGCATGCGCGGCGGAAACGATACGCGCCAGCGGCTTCAGGCCGCGCTTTTCGGCTTCCTTCGCCGTCATGAGCACTACGGCGGCAGCGCCGTCGTTGATGGTCGAGGCGTTGCCGGCTGTTACCGTGCCTTCCTTGTCGAAGGCGGGTTTCAGCTTGGCAAGACCTTCGATGGTGGTGTCGGCGCGCGGCCCTTCGTCATCCGAAACCACCACGTCGCCTTTTCTGCCGGCGATGGTGACGGGCACGATCTCGGCCTTGAAAAGGCCATCCTTCACCGCCTTGCTCGCTTTCTGCTGCGAGGCAAGGGCGAATTCGTCCTGCTCCTGACGCGTGATGCTGTATTTCTTCGCCAGATTCTCAGCAGTGACGCCCATGTGGTAGTTGTGGAAAGGGTCGATCAGCGCATCACGCAACATGGTGTCTGCCATTTTAGCTTCACCCATTTTCACGCCGGGACGCAGGTGGATGGCGTGGGGGGATTGCGTCATGCTCTCCTGCCCGCCCGCGACCACGATGCTGCTCTGGCCAGAGATGATTTGTGCGAAGCCGAGCGCCACGGCACGCAGGCCCGAACCGCAAAGCTGATTGATGCCCCAGGCCGGAACATCCACAGGAACGCCCGCATTCACGGAAGCCTGACGGGCCGGGTTGCCGCCCGCGTTGGCAGTGAGGATCTGGCCCATGATAACTTCGGAGACGTCTTTGCCTTCCACTTTGGCGCGGATCAACGCTTCCTTGATCGCGGTCTCACCCAGCTTGTGGGCAGGAACGCTGGCGAATGCGCCGTTGAATACTCCGACGGGGGTGCGCGCGGCGCTGACGATAACGACTTCGGACATGGCTTCCATCCTCTCGATTGAAGTGATGGGCTGGGTTGTAGCCGCTACGCCCGCGCGCGGCAAGCCCTAGATTTATTGCGCCGCAGCAATTTTACCGCACCATTGTGCGAGAGGTTCCCATAATGACGCGCGGGCCTTATGCCCCACCACCATGCCGACATGCCCCGCGGGCGGGCGCAGCACGGTGGGGTCACGCAACAGCGGCAACAGCGCGGTGGCCGACGCGGCGGGCACGATCGTGTCTTCCGAGGGAATCGCCGCAAGCACCGGCACGTCAAGCGCCGCGGGGGTCACGGCCCGTCCGCCTATCTGCCACAGTCCGCGCGCCAGCGCGTCCCGCCTCGGCCAATCGGAGAGCCATTCAAGCGCCACGGGAGTGGCGAGATCCACCCCGTCCCACACCCAGCGCTCGAGCCTCGCGAACCTCTCTCTTTCCGGCGAATCAATCGGTGTCAACGCCAGGCGCCGCAGCTTGCGCCACTGGCGCAAGGGGTCGATGGACTGAAACCAGCTGTTGAGCAGCGTGGCGGGAAACCGAGGCTGCCGGGAGATCCATTCCCCCACGTCACGCCAGGCATGCTCGGGCAAGGCAGCGTAGCCCCCGATCTCCGGCGCGAACGACCAGGGCGTCGCCAAGAGCGCCAAGCCGCGCACCTGGCTGGGCAGCAACTGCGCCCCCGCCATGGCAAGCAGGCCGCCCATGCAATACCCGGCGAGAATCAGCGGCCGCCCCACGGATTCGCAGGCCGGAGCCAGGATGCGGGTGACATAGGCGGCCGTATCGCAGGCAAGCGTGTCCTTCTGCGGCTCGCCCCAGTCGAGCACGAACACGCGCATCCCCGCGTCGCGCAGGAACGCCACCAGGCTTTGCGACGGCGCCAGGTCGAGGATGTAATGGCGGTTAATCAATGACGGCACGAAGAACACCGCCACCCCTTCCTGCGGCCCGCCGAAATCGAGCAGCCTGGCGCCGTGGCGCTCCCACACTACCTTCGAAGGCGTCGCATAGGGTTTCGGATCCGGCAGCAACATCCAGGCGTTCAGGCCGGCCTGCCACTCCTGGCTGCGCTTCCAGGCCTCAAGCGTCAGGCTTCTTAGGGCTTCGGCGTCTGGAAGGCTTTGCAGCCCCTCCCCCGCCTTCTCGCCTTGCGGCCGCAAGTTCTGCTTCCAGGGAAGCGATCCTTGCCTCGCAAGCCACAAGGCGGGCCATGAGGTCGTCCACGCGGCGGTCAGCAGCAGGGCGGTCGGCAGGTGCGGCGGCGGCAGGCTTTGAGGAAACATGACTGAACGGGTTGCTGAAGTTCGTGGAGAAGGGTGGCGTGGGGAACGGAGCGTCGGCGGAACCGGCGGGCATTTTCTCGTAGAGCGACAGCATCAGCTTCACGCTCTGGCCGAGAAGCTCCGGATCCCGGAAGGTGGCAGCCATCTGCTCCTGCCACAGATCCATGAACCGGGCCATCATATCCTGCGATTCTTTCAC
>JAFLCR010000062.1 GCA_017302755.1 Alphaproteobacteria bacterium | reverse complement strand
GTGGCATGACCTTCTTCGACAACGTAATCACCGACCTGCTTTTTTTGCAGAAGTCCGTTCGCATAAAGCGCGTCAATGCTGATGCCGGATTCGTTCAGAAGCCCAAACGCGGTTTTCGAATAATCGCCCGTATCCAGAGCGTTTTGCGAAAGCTCACGAAATTTTATCGCAGCTTCCACAAACGCGAAATCCAGTTGCTCTTCAGGAAATGCCGCATCCTTTTTAAGCACGGCGCGTTTTGCGTCCGCTGAAAGTTTCGACCAGTCATCCACTATGCCTTCGCTTAGCTGGCCAAGACGCATGGACACGAACGCCCATTCGTCAAAAATGACCTCATGCTTGTTCGCCTCGGTGATCCAACCAAGACCCACCAGGGATTCCAGAAGCAATCCGCCTTTGCCATGCCGCGCGGGAAACATATTTTTCCGTCAAAAATTGTAGATATTAATTATTATCAGGCACTCTTTACAATTTTATTGCTAAGTAGCAAATCCACAATTTCAGGATTGAGCAGGGTGGAAGTGTCTCCCAAGCTTCCAGTTTCTCCCTCGGCGATTTTCCTCAGGATTCTCCGCATGATCTTGCCCGAGCGGGTCTTGGGCAGCCCCGGGGCGATATGCACGACCTCCGGCGAGGCGATGGGGCCGATTTCCTTTCTTACCCAATCTCTTAACTCTTTTTCCAGCCCGGGGGTGATGATTGCCTCCGGGGTCAGGATCACGTAGGCGTAAATCCCCTGCCCCTTGATGTCATGGGGCATGCCCACCACCGCCGATTCCACCACCAGCGGATGGCTGTTCAGCGCCGCCTCCACCTCCGCCGTGCCGATGCGGTGGCCGGCGACGTTGAGCACGTCGTCCACGCGGCCGGTGATGCGGTAAAAGCCGTCCCTGTCGCGCTTGGCGCCGTCGCCGGTGAAATACTTGCCTTGGTACTGGCTGAAATAAGTCTGCACGAAGCGGTCATGATCACCCCAGATGGTGCGGGCCTGGCCGGGCCAGGAATCGGCGAGCACCAGATAGCCCTCGCATTCGCCGTCGAGCACGGTGCCTTTTTCGTCGATGATCTCCGGTTTCACCCCGAAGAAGGGGAAGCTGGCCAACCCCGGCCTCAGATCATGCACGCCGGGAAGCGGCGTCATCAGGCAAGCCCCGGTTTCAGTCTGCCACCAGGTATCCACGACCGGACAGCGCTTTTCTCCGACGTTTTCGTAATACCACATCCACGCCTCGGGGTTGATCGGTTCACCGACGCTTCCCAGCAGGCGCAGGCTTTTACGGGATGCTTTTTTCACCCACTCCGTCCCTTCGCGCTCCAGGGCGCGGATGGCGGTGGGCGCGGTGTAGAAAATCGTCACCTTATGCTTGTCCACCACCTGCCAGAAGCGCGAGGGATCGGGATAGTTCGGCACGCCTTCGAACATCACTGTCGTCGCCCCGTTGCTTAAGGGTCCGTAGACGGTGTAGCTGTGGCCCGTCACCCAGCCCACATCCGCCGTGCACCAGAACACGTCGTCCTCTTTGAGGTCAAACACGCATTCATGCGTGAAACTGGCGTAGAGCAGATACCCGCCCGTCGTATGCAGCACACCCTTGGGCTTACCCGTGGAGCCGGAAGTGTAGAGGATGAACAGCGGATCCTCGGCATCCATCGCCACGGGCGCGATTCCGGCATCGGCCTTCGCCATTTCCTCGTGCCACCACAGGTCGCGGCCTTCCTGCCAGGCGATGTTCCCGCCGGTGCGCCGATAAACCAGCGTGTTTCTGACCGTGGAGCCGCCTTTGAGCGCCTCGTCGGCATTGGCTTTGAGCGGCACGGTCTTGCCGCCGCGCAGGCTTTCATCCGCCGTGATCAGGAAGGTGCTGCCGCAATCCTCGATGCGGCCCTTCAAGCTGTCAGCGGAAAAGCCGCCGAACACCACCGAATGCGCCGCGCCGATGCGCGTGCAGGCGAGCATCGCGATCACGGCTTCGGGAAGCATGGGCAGATAAATCGTGACGCGGTCGCCCTTCTTCACGCCGCGGCTGCGCAGCACCGAGGCCAGCTTGCAGACTTCGGCGTGCAACTCGCGGAAGGTCAGGATGCGCGCGGATTCGTTCGGATTATCCGGCTCCCAGACGATGGCGGGCTTGTCGCCCCACTTCTCCAGGTGGCGGTCGAGGCAGTTATGGCTGACATTGAGCTTTCCGCCCTCGAACCAGCGGATCGAGACGTCCGGCGCGAAGCGCGTGTTCTTAACCTTTGTCCACGGCACGAACCAATCCAGCCGCCTGGCCTGCTCGGCCCAGAAGCCTTCCGGGTCGCGCAGGGAGGCATCATATCGTGCCTGATAGTCTTGAAGGGTCAGATTGGCTTTGGCCACAAATGCGGCAGGGGGCGCAATGCGCATCTCAGAGGACATGGGAACGCCTTGGAAAGGAGAGGAAAAAACGCCATTATCCTATCACAAACCCTGGCGTGTGGCCACGGAAGCCTATCCCGCAATGCAGCATCGCGCTGATTCTTAAGCTTTACAGCAATCGGCGGGCATGGGCACTGCGCCCCGTCACAAAAACTAAATAGCCTTGGGGTATACAAGATGGCCATGACGACCTGGAACGACCTTCTTTATGCAAAAGACGAAGCTGCCCGCCTTCTGGACGAATGGGAGGCGCATCCCTTGTTCCAGCAGGAAAAGGATCTGCAGAGCCTGCTCAGGCGCGTGCTCGCCGCACCAGGGCCGGAAGCCTTGGCCGAAGCCACGTTCGAAGAATGCCAGAGCGTCCTGGTGCTCCCCACGGAACGCCGCAAAAACGTGGAAGGGTACGGAAAATACGCAAACGCTCTTGCTCCTTGGATTAACACGGTTTTTGAAACGCTGCTGCCGCAGTTACGCGCCCAGGCTGTTTTTCTAAATTACGTGCAGGAGCGCGAGAACGCCTATATCGCCCTACCCTATCTTCTGCAGGAGATGGAAGCCGCGCTGGAAGCGAAAGCCGCCGAATTCGCCATTCCCATGGAGCAGGACCACCTCGTGCTACATCAATTGCGCAGCGCTTACGAGGAGGCACAAATGCTCGCCGCAACCCTGGACGACCTGCGCCACGGGGTCCCCGCCGCCGATCTCAACGAACCGCTCAGGGACGTGCTGGCCGGCTATGAAGGCACCATCCGTGAAATGATCCACCTGACCGGGCTTTATAAAGGACCGGGCTTTCAGAGTGCGATCGTCATGGAACGCATGATCCAGCAGATCGGCCTGCTGGCCGAAAGCCTGGAGGCAGAGCTACAAACACGCGCCTCGCTTATACTCGCCAACGTAAACTTGGACGACCCGCTAGAGCGCTAAGTTATCAATCAGCCGGGTTTTGCCCAGGAACACAGCGGCAAACAAGCGGCTGGGGCGGGAACGGTCCGCCGCAGGGTGCAGCGTTTCAGCGTCGCGCCATTCAAGATAGTCTACTTTTGTGAATCCCTGCTTCACCAACGCTTCCCTGGCGGCGGACAACCCTTGCGCCGGGGACGGCTGCTTCGCCAATTCACCGAGCATCCGGTAAAGCAGCGGCGCCACCTTACGTTCTTCGGCGCTCAGATAGCGGTTGCGCGAGGACATGGCGAGCCCGTCCGCTTCTCGGGCGATGGGGGCGCCGACGATCTCCGCCGGAATATCCAGATCCCGCGCCATGCGGCGGATGACTTGAAGCTGCTGGTAGTCCTTCTCGCCAAAAATCGCCACCTCGGGCATGGCCTGGAGCAGCAGCTTCGCCACCACGGTCGCCACGCCGTCGAAATGGCCGGGGCGCGAGGCGCCGCAAAGCATGTCCGTCAGCCCCGCCACGGAAACGCTGGTGGACGCGCCCGCGGGGTACATCTCCTCCACGGCGGGGATAAACACGACATCCGCGCCCGCTGCCTCAAGTTTTTCCACATCTTCCTTCTCGGTGCGCGGATAGCGGGAGAAATCCTCGTTCGGGCCGAATTGCTTGGGATTGACAAAAATGCTCGCCCCCACCCGTTCGCAGCAATTTTTTCCTATATATATCAAAGATATATGCCCGTCATGTAGCGCCCCCATCGTGGGCACGTAGGCGAAGCGCTCCGCGCTCTGGCGATGGCGCGCGCGCGCAGCGCGCAATTCAGAAACGGTCCTGGCTATGGTAATTGGCATGGAAGCGTTGTATGTAGCGGTAATTTTTCTTTCGGCATTGCATGTTTGCGCGTCGCCCCATGGCATCATCTCAGGCATTGGCGCCAACCGCCGGCCCCTTGGCGGCCTACGAATCCCTGCTTGGGAAGGGCAGGATAACCGCCGACGGCGCCCAGCGCAAGCTGGCCGAACGCCTGCAGCAGCTTTACGCGGCGATCGCCGATTACGCGCCCGAGGTGGGCAAGCAATCCTGGCTGAAGCGCGCCGTGACAAAAGCGTCGAAGCCACCCAGGCCGCAGGGATTATATATCTGGGGCGATGTGGGGCGCGGCAAGTCGCTGCTGATGGACCTTTTCTTCGAAGCCGTCCCCGGCCACGCCAAGCGCCGCGCGCATTTCCATGCTTTTATGCTCGACGTGCACGCCCGCATTCACGCCTGGCGCAAGGAAAACCAAGCAGAAAGCGGCAACGGCGATCCCATCCCGCCGGTCGCGAAATCCATTGCCGAGGAAGGCTGGCTGCTGTGCTTCGATGAATTCCAGGTGCAGGACGTCGCCGACGCCATGATCCTCTCCCGCCTGTTCGGCGAGTTGTTCCGCCTGGGTGTGGTGGTGGTGGCGACCTCCAACCGCCCGCCGCAGGATCTCTATCAGAACGGCCTGCAACGCGATCTTTTCCTGAAATTCGTGGATCTGCTGAAGGAAACACTGGAGATCCGCCACCTAGACCATGCGCAGGACTACCGCCTCAAGCAGCTTCAGGCGATGAAGCAACTCTACATCCACCCGCTGGGGCCGGAAGCGGACCGTTTCTTGAGAAACGCCTTCCTCTCGCTGACGCGCGAAGACCAGCCTTTCGGCGCCACGCTTGAGATGCAAGGCCGCCGCCTCACGCTGCAACGCGCCCAGGGCGACGTAGCGCTCGCCTCGTTCCACGAGCTGTGCGAACAGGCGCTCGGCGCGGCGGATTATCTGGAACTGGCCCGCCGCTTCCAGACACTGCTGCTTTCCGGCATTCCGCTGTTAACGCCGGAAAAACGCAATGAAGCCAAGCGCTTCGTAACCTTGATTGACGCGCTTTACGAGCACAAGGTGAAGCTCATCTGCGCCGCCGCCGCTGCGCCGGAGAAGCTTTACCCGGAAGGCGATGGCAGCTTCGAGTTCCAGCGCACGGCTTCGCGACTCATTGAAATGCAGTCCGAATCCTACTGGAATCGGGAGCATATCGGCTAATCCATAAAACCGTCATGAAACGTGGCTAATATATCCTGGAATCAGGATATTACATGCAACGCCCGCTCATCATTTCTAATGATCAATTCCCCCTGCATCCCATCTGGCCGGTGTTGCAGGAAGTTCGCGAGCGCATTCACAATCTCAACGACGAACAACTCGCCGCCGCAGGTGTGGCGAGGCAAGACCTGGAAACACTGCTGAGCTACCGCATAAACATACGCCTCGGAAGCTTTGCGGATATGCGCTTCAATCCTGCCAGCATCATCACTCACCACTCGCAAAAACGTTCTGTGATCACGATCAATGAATGGTTTTGTGATCTGCCTATCAGCACTCAATTAAAGATACTCGCACACGAATTCGGACATGCGTTGGCAGGGATCTCTTCGGAAGAGCGCGCCTTGCATTACGTCAATAACTTTGTAGAGAATTTATCTGGAGCGCTGATGCTGGGGGCTGCCGGGCTAGGTTACGAAGCTATCGTCGGAGTAAGCTCGCAAGAAGCGCCCAACCTCTCGGCTTTCGCGCTTGGAGCAAGAGTGTTGACCGTTGGAGCCGATGCGTTGGCGGTTGGAGCCGCAGCATTAGCTGTCGGGGCCGGAGTATTGGCCATAAGCGCTTTTTCACTCAAGCGCCTGCACAGGAGGCATGAAGAACATTATTGCGACCGTTTCGCGGATATTGTGGTTCCGGAAATAACTCATAAACAAAAGATGCATGATCACGTGCAGGCGTTTTACGCGTTCCTGCAAAACGGCACAGATAGTCATAGAGAGGCGGTTTCCAACCCTTCTTTTGAGAACAGGGTTCGGGACATGGTGTACGGTATCTTTCCCTTCCACCCTCCCATAGAAGAACGTTCCGCCTATTCCGATGGACGCCTTGGCAAGGGCCCCCATCTCACCTGGCAGGAAATGATGCTCTTGGAAACTTCCAAGCACCTGGATTGCATAGGATTAAAGCCCATTGCTGATTATTTGCGCCGCAACTCCGCCCTCCCTCTTTCCGACTGGGGCATGAGGGTTACCGATGCGGATAAAGCGGTTGTCGCAGAACCGACAAGGCAGTAAAAACCCTTCATGGTCGATCGTTTGCCTTTCCGCATTATCCTTGCCCAGCCCCGCGGCTTCTGCGCCGGGGTGGAACGCGCCATTGAAATCGTCGAACGCGCGCTGGTGAAGTTTGGCGCGCCTGTCTACGTGCGGCACGAGATCGTCCATAACAAGCATGTGGTGGAAGATTTGAAAGCCAAGGGCGTGATTTTCGTCGGCGAACTCACCGAAGTGCCGGACGGCGCGATCACCGTCTTCTCCGCCCACGGCGTGTCGCAGAAAGTGGAGAGCGAAGCCCGCCTGCGCGACCTGCCGCTGATCGACGCCACCTGCCCGCTCGTCACCAAGGTGCACAAGGAGGCGCAGCGTTACGAAACCGAAGGCCGCGAAATCATCCTGATCGGCCATGCCGGCCACCCGGAGGTGGAAGGCACCAGCGGCCGCGTGAAGGACGGCGTGCGCCTGGTGCAGACGGCGGAAGACGTGGCGAACCTCAACGTGCGCGACGAAGGCAAGCTTGCTTATGTCACGCAAACCACGCTCAGCGTGGACGATACGCGCGACATCATCGCCGCGCTCAAAAAACGCTTCCCCGCGATCGTCGGCCCCGGCGAGCGCGACATCTGCTACGCCACCCAGAACCGCCAGAACGCGGTGCGCGAACTGGCGAAGCAGACCGATCTCATCCTGGTGCTCGGCTCGCAGAAAAGCTCCAACTCCAACCGCCTGCGCGATCTCGGCCTTCAGGAAGGCGTACAGGCCTACCTTATTAACGATGCTTCTGAAATTGACGAAGCCTGGCTTTCCGGCAAGCGCAGCGTCGGCATCACCGCCGGAGCCTCGGCCCCGGAAAAACTGGTGCAGGAAGTGGTCCACTACTTGAAGCGCCTGCATCCCGCCGCCGAAACCTTGCCCCTTGAGGGCATTCAGGAGAATGTCAAATTCAAGTTGCCTGAACAGGTCGCGAATCTGCCGCCCGCCGCCTGACGTGCTGATGGATTTTTTTTCCGCCTGATGCTATCCCGGAAAGCATGAGCATTTCCTGGAAAGACTGGGCGCCCGGCCTCGACAACGACGATTTCACCATGAACGAGGTGTTGGCCGGCATGCCCGCCAACAACCAGGAGGAAATCGCCTTCGTGGTGCGCCTGTTCGAAAACCCCTGTTCGCCCATCGCCTTCAAGGGCGCGCTGTCGCTGGCGCGGCATGACTGCGTGCATGCCCTGCTCGGCCGCGGCCTGTTGCCGCAGGACGAAGCTTTTGTGATCGGCTACACGATGGGCACGTCGAAGACCATCTCCGGCTTTTCCGTGTGGCTGTTCAAGAAGGTGACGCGCTACATCTACCAAAAGCCGTATAATTTCTCCGACAAGCACCTGAAGGTCTACGACCTGGGCTTTGAGGAAGGTAAAAAATGCGCCGTCGACCGCATCTACGATTACCCCCTCGAAGAGCACAAGGACATGACGCTGGGCGAGTTGCGCTCCCTCTTCGGCATCGATAAGGACGCACTGAAACAAGCCTATAAGCGCGAGAAATTCCTGATTCCAGACAGCAAGGTGAGCAAAAGGCTGCCCATCTAGCGTTTACACGTGTTAATCATGGCGCTAGGATGCGGCCATGACATCCGACACCACGATCAGCATTTCCTGGGAATCTTCGCTTTCTTGGCTCCTGGGCAATCACATGGAACGCCTTGCCCAGGCCGGGCTGGTGCCCCACGGTACAGGCGCCCTTTTCGAATTCCAGCCGGAAAAACAGCGCCTGCAGATCACCTTCACCCACCCGGCCACGGAAATACCGGCGGGGCGGTGGTTCTGGCAGCGCCGGGAGCAGAAGAACCCCATACTTGCCGCGGACGGCGAAACGCCGCTTGGCATTGCTGTGCTGGAAGCCGCCGCCGCGCTCGCCGGATGGATGAAGACCGAGGCAGAGCAGTTGCGCGGCCTGGTGCCCGATAGCCTGCCGTTTCCCGAACTTGACACGAGCTACTCCCGCAGCTGGATGCAAAGCCTGACCACGCAACCCGTTACCATTGAGATGAGCTGCTATTTCAGCGTCTTCACGCTTTCCCCCAATGAGATAGCATTCTTGCAGCCTTATATGGAAGCCGTGCTGAACCATTTGCAGCAGCGCCTTCAGGAAACCATGCCACAACATTTCCAACCGGCGGATTTCGATCACTTCCGCCAGCCGATGGTCATCGAGGCCCGGCGCGCATGAGCCTGGCCGACGCCATTCTGGTAGCGCATACACTCTACATTCTCGGCGTGGTTCTGCCCGTCTTCCTCATTCCACTTGGCGCATTGCGCGGCTGGGCGTGGGTGAGAAACCCATGGTTCCGTTACACCCACCTGGCGATGATCGGCTTTGTGGTGGCGCAGTCCCTGCTCGGCCAGATGTGCCCGCTCACGATCTGGGAAAACGACCTGCGCCTGGCGGCGGGCGGCGAGGGGTACGGCGAGTCGTTCATCGCCTACTACCTGCACAAGGTCGTGTTCTACCGCCTGCCGGGATGGGTGTTTACGGTGGGATACTGCGCGTTCGCAGCTTTGGTGGCTACACTATGGATATGGGTAAGACCGGGAAAACCGCACCTTAAAAAGCATTTTGTTACTTCACCGCCCTGATCGCGGCCTTACCCAGCGCCAGCACGACCGCTTCGATGATCTGCGCGGCGTTCACACCCGCCTCGTCATTCTGCACGGCTTGGGTATTGTGCTCGATGAAGCTATCCGCAAAGCACAACGGCCGGAATTTCAGGCCGCGATCCAACAAGCCCTGATGGCTCAAATAATGCCCCACATGGCTGCCGAAGCCGCCGATGCTACCTTCTTCCACCGTGATCAGCACCTCATGCTCGCGGGCCAGGCGCGATACCAGCTCCGCATCCAGCGGCTTGCAGAACCGCGCATCCGCTACCGTGGTGGAGATGCCGCGCTGTTCCAATTCCTCGGCGGCCTTGAGCGCCTCGAAAAGCCGCGTGCCATAGGAGAGAATCGCCACCTGCGTGCCTTCCTTCACCACCCTGCCCTTGCCGATTTCAAGCGGTGTGCCGATTTTCGGCAATGCCGCGCCAGAGCCTTCGCCGCGTGGGTAGCGGAAAGCGGAAGGACGGTCGTCGATTTCAGCGGCAGTGGCGATCATATGCATGAGTTCCACTTCATCGCTCGGCGCCATGAGCACGAAGTTCGGCAAGCATCCAAGATAGGCGATGTCGAACGAGCCCGCATGGGTGGAGCCGTCGGCGCCCACCTGCCCTGCGCGATCCATCGCGAAGCGCACGGGCAGTTTCTGGATTGCCACGTCGTGCACCACCTGGTCGTAGCCGCGCTGCAGGAAGGTGGAATAGATCGCGCAGAACGGTTTGAAGCCCTCACAGGCCAAACCGGCCGCGAAGGTCACCGCATGCTGCTCGGCGATGCCCACATCGAAGAAGCGCTCGGGATAGGCTTCCGCGAACGCATCCAGCCCCGTGCCCGAGGGCATGGCGGCGGTGATGGCGACAATTTTCTGATCCTTTTCCGCCTGCTTGATGAGGCTCTGGGCGAATACCTTGGTGTAGCTCGGCGCTCCGGCGCTGGCTTTTTTCTGCTCGCCGGTGGCCACATTGAAGCTGGTGACGCCGTGGTATTTGTCAGCGGAAATCTCGGCGGGCTGATAACCCTTGCCCTTCTGCGTCACCACGTGGATGAACACGGGGCCGCTATCCTTCTCTTCATGCACATTCTTGAGCACGGGAATGAGGTGGTCGAGGTTATGGCCGTCAATGGGGCCGATATAATAAAACCCCATCTCCTCGAAGAGCGTGCCGCCGGTGGCGAGGCCGCGAGCGAAATGTTCCATCTTGCGGGCGGCGCGGGCGAGCGGCTGCGGGAATTTCTCGGCCACCGTCTTGGCCACTTCGCGCAGCCCCCGGTAGGAATGCGAGGAAATGAGGCGCGAGAGATACGCGCTCATCGCGCCGACCGGCGGGGCGATGGACATGTCGTTGTCGTTCAAAATCACGATCAGGCGCTTGCCAAGCGAACCGGCGTTGTTCATGGCCTCATAGGCCATGCCCGCGCTCATGGCGCCGTCGCCGATGACTGCGATCACTTCGTTCTTCTTCTCCGCCAGGTCGCGCCCCACGGCAAAGCCCAGCGCCGCCGAAATGGAGGTGGAAGAATGCGCCGCGCCGAACGGGTCGTATTCGCTTTCGCTGCGCTTGGTGAAACCCGAAAGCCCACCCGGCTGGCGGATGCTGCGAATCCGATCCTTGCGGCCAGTGAGAATTTTATGAGGGTACGCCTGGTGCCCGACATCCCAAATCACGATGTCTTCCGGCGTATTGAAGACGTAATGCAGCGCCACGGTCAGTTCGACCACGCCCAGCCCCGCGCCAAGATGGCCACCGGTGACGGAAACGGCGTCGATCAGCTCCGCGCGCAGCTCCTCAGCAAGCTGAGGCAGCTTATCCGGCGAAAGCGCTCTGAAATCAGAGGGAAAATCGATGGTATCGAGCAGGCGTTTTTCGGACATGGGGCGCACATTTCACGTA
>JAFLCR010000061.1 GCA_017302755.1 Alphaproteobacteria bacterium | reverse complement strand
GACAGCCGGGCGGCCGCTGTTACCCCTTGGGGTAATGGAGGAAAGTCCGGGCTCCACGGAAAAACGGCGGCGGGTAACGCCCGCCGGGGGTGACCCCAGGGAAAGTGCCACAGAAACAAACCGCTAACGTCTTCGGGCGCAGCAAGGGTGAAAAGGTGCGGTAAGAGCGCACCGCCGTCCTGGCAACAGGGCGGGTCCAGGCAAACCCCGCCGGGAGCAAGACCAAATAGGGATGGCGCGAAGAGGCGACTCTTCAGGCTTTTTCCGGGCCAGCCATCCGGGTAGGTTGCGCGAGGCGCTTGGCGACAAGCGTCCCAGAGGAATGGCCGTCGCGGAAGGTTCGCCTTCCAAACAGAACCCGGCTTACAGGCTGTCTGGCTATTTCCCCCGCTTAAGCGGGGGAAATAGCGTTGTTCGTTTGCGCCCGATCCGCTTTCCGCTGTGCGGAAATGCTCACATGGCGCGCCGCCGTGCGCGGCGGGCTGATGGCTCTATGTTCGTTTGTTCCCACTGCGCGGCTAAAGCCGCTCACATGGAACGCCGCGTGCGCGCGGGCGGACGGTTCCGGAGGTTTTAGAAATATGGAAGTCCTGCCACTCGTTTCCCTGAAGGCCTAGCCACTTGAACTTCTTGATGCGCCCCCCGGTGCGGCCTGCGGCCCCTCATCAAACCAGTCACGCTCGCCCCAATGTTTCAGCGCTTCGATCAGGGCGCTTAACCTAAGGCTGTCCACCGGCAGGTCATCTTCCGGCCAGAGGCCGATGTCATCGATGATCGGCGGCGCCATTTCCAGCGCGTCCACGAATGCAACGAAGGCGGCGTCATGATAGTGATGGTGCGGAAAGCTCTCCAGCGCTTTCCGGCAGCCGTTCCAGGCGCCGTAGAGCTTAATAAACGCACTCGTCATTTGATGCGACGAGCTTTCCCCGCGGTCGCCATGCAGGCGCTCATAAATGGGGAACATTTCCCAAAACAGCAGTTGCACGGTCTGTTCCGCGTCATGCAGGGCTTCGTC
This sequence comes from Alphaproteobacteria bacterium, assembly GCA_017302755.1. GTDB lineage: Bacteria > Pseudomonadota > Alphaproteobacteria > Rickettsiales > JAFLCR01 > JAFLCR01. Next base: position 10,077 of record JAFLCR010000061.1, on the reverse strand, counting down.
ATAGCCTTGCGTATCCTCAAGCACCGCTTGAGCGGCGCGCCATTGGATATTCTTTCTGTTTTCCCGTTCTTCTTCCTGCGTCGGCATGTATTGCCACTGCGCATCGTCTCCGCCGGCGATGTGGTAGAGGCGGTAGAGCGCCAGGCCGGTTTCCTCCACCCGGTCGAGGAGCTTGTTGAAATAATCCTCGGCCAGCGCCGGTTCACTGGCTGCATTCACGCGGTTGCGGAAACGCTCATAGATGAACCTGGCCAGGAAGTTGATTTCCTGCTCCATGGTGAAGGCGCTTCCTTCGCGGGTGACGGTGACGGTCTCCCGCAGGGCGGCGAGGGCGTGATGCGCGTTGTCCAGCCCGCGCGACTGCGTGCTCAATGTTTCCAATGGCCCCGTCATGACGCGGCGTATGCTCCCTATTATTAATTTTTATTTATTGATAATGGCGCAGGCTTCGCCGTCAAGCCGGAAGCGGGTTTGCAAAGCGGCTTTTTTTCAGCCCCGCACTTATGCTATAGAGAAGCCTCCAGGTAGGAGATCCCATGCACATTATCGGCACGTCCGGCGCGAACACAATCACGGGTTCGGTGGATATTGACACGCTCGAAGGCTACGCGGGCAACGATTCGATCACGGCGCTCGATTCGAATGACTTTGCCTTGGGCAACGAGGATGACGATACCATCCTGGGCGGGCCAGGCGAGGATACGGTCTATGGCGGCCAGGGTGCCGACAGCATCCACGGCGGCGCGGATAATGACGTCATCTTCGGCAATCTCGGCGACGACAGCATCGACGGCGGCGTCGGGGTGGAAACTATTTATGGCGGCCAGGGCGCGGATACGGTTATCGGCGGCGCGGGCAACGACGTGCTCTACGGCAATGTGGCTGACGACAATCTCTCCGGCGGCGACGGCACGGACACGCTCTATGGCGGCCAGGGCGGCGACACGCTCGACGGTGGCGCGGATATCGACCAGCTTTTCGCCGGGCTCGGCGCGGACAGCGTTTCCGGCGGCGAGGGCGGAGACCTCATCTTCGCCAATGAGGACGCGGACACGGTGGACGGAGGCCTCGGCAATGACATCGTTTACGGCGGCCAGGGCGCCGACGAGATCGACGGCAGCGGCGGTCTGGACATTCTTTTTGGCAACAACGACAACGACACCATCGACGGCGGCGATGGCCAGGACGATCTCGATGGCGGCCAGGGCGCGGACGATCTCTACGGAGGCGGGGACGCCGACATCCTGCGCGGCAATAATGGCGTGGATACGCTCGACGGCGGCGCGGGAAGCGATACGCTGATCGGCGGTGCCGGCAACGACATCTTCGAATACGACCACGCCGCCAATGCCAACGAAATCGAGACGATCTCCGATTTCACGCGCGGGCAGGACAAGATCCGCCTGATCGACTTCACGCTCCAGGCGGTGGTCACCACGGACGCTTCCGGCAACGCGGTGCTGACTTTCGACAACGGCCTCACCATCACCCTGGTGGGCGTGGCGCAGAACAGTATCACGTCTGCGGATTTTGATTTCACAAGTTCGGATGACCTGACCTAGCGCATGTCCGGGCACGTTCACCCGTTACGGCATCCCTATCTTTTTCTTGCGCTGGTGTTTGTGGTGTCGCGTCTGTTGGCCGAGGCTGCTGGCGTTCCGTTCACGGTCAGGCCGCTTTATTCCTACATGCAGGTGATCGACGCGGCGCTGCTACGCGATGATCTTCTTTCCAGCCTGTGGCATCTGCACAGCCAGCCGCCGCTGTACAACCTGCTGCTCGGGCTGGTGCTGAAGCTTGCGCCCGCGCATTTCGAAGCCATCTTTTATCTGCTTTGGCTCGGCATGAGCTTTGCGTCCTGCGCCGGCATGTTGTGGCTGCTCCTGCGCTGCGGGGTGAAGCCGTTATGGGCGCTTCTGCTTACCACGTTGTTCTGTGTGAGCCCCGGCCTCATCATGTATGAGCATTCGCTTTCCTACACCAGTCCCGAGCTATTGTTGCTGATTCTCTCCGCGCTGTGCCTGGCGAAATTCACGGAAGAATTCCGCAAGCGCTGGGGCATCGCATTTTTTGCGGTGCTTGCCATGCTCATCGGTGTGCACAGCCTGTTCCAGCATGTGTTCCTGCTGGCGGCGCTGGGGTTGCTGTTGTGGAGATTTCGGCCGCAAAGAAACATCGTGCTGCTCTGCGCCGCGCTGCCGCTGTTGCTGGTCATGGGATGGTATGGGAAAAACTGGGTGCTCTATGGGCATTTCGCCACCAGCAGTTGGGGCGGGATGAACATCATGCGCACGCTCAACACCGAATTCCTGAAGGAGGAAGACCGCGAGGCGATGATTGCGTCGGGCGTGTTGTCTCCGCTTTCAAGAATTCCCGCTTTTTCGCGCCTCACGCATTACGCAACACCGTGTGAGGTGCCGGAAAAATTTTCACGCATTCCGTTGTTGAACGCGCCGGAAAAAAGCGGCGGCTACATTAATCATCATCATTACTATTATCTCTGTTTGTCGGATGCATACATGAAAGACGCGCTCGCCATCATCGCGCAACATCCGCAAGCGTATTTCAAGCGTATGGGTGTGGCATGGTGGGGGTACTTCATTCCCGCGGATCAGATGTTCCTGCTGGAGGAGCAACGTGCGCCGATGCGGTTTTACGCTGAGTGGTTCGATACCGTGTTTTTTGGTAAGATTCCGCTTACAAGCGATTGGAATGACGTTAATAATACAATCTATCCGGTGCTGATTCTGCTGGTGTGCGTGGCGTTCGCCAGGGGAGTGCAGCTGGCCGCTTCGGGTCGGGATATTGTGATTATTTTTATATTATTTTCAGCGTTTTATGTAACATTAATTGGCAATCTGATCGAGGTTAGCGAGAACAACCGCTACCGTTTTCTGCTGGAGCCGTTCCTGCTCCTGATGCTCGCCGCCCCCTTGGGCCGTAAATCCTGAAAATTCAATAGCAAGTTTCCTGGTGCTTGAGGCGCGCTTGATGTTTTCGCGCCTTTTCCCATGCCGTCCCTTGACTGACCCATGAAATCACTATAATCTCCCATACTGTACCATGTATTCCCATGTACACCCATAAACCCGGTGGGAAAAAGCGGCTGGCAAACGGTGGGGACCGATTTTCCAACAAAGCCGCAACCCGCCGGGGGGGGGTGGGAATAACGGGCACTGCGAGGGATGAGCGTTCCAGCGGGCAGGATGGCGAAAGGAACGAAAGAGAGCCGTCAGCCCGCCGCGCACGGCGGCGCTCCATGTGAGCCCCGAAGGGGCGCAGCGGGAGCAACGAACAAAATTTCGCGGCGCGCCGCGAAATAAACAGGGCGAGAAAGCAGTGGCGTTGTTTCTTTCAACCTATGTCAACAAAGTGGACCGCAAGGGCCGCGTCTCCGTGCCTGCGGCGTGGCGTGCCGTGCTCACCGCCGACTCGCCTAAGGGCGAAAATTTTCAGGGCATCGTGGCCTACAGTTCCTTCGTGCACAGTTGCATCGAGGCGTGTGGGCTCGCGCGCATTCAATTACTCAGCGACAGCATCGATGCGCTCGATCCGTTTTCGGATGAGCGCGATGCGTTCGCCACCGCGATCCTTGGCGGCAGCCAGCAGCTCCCTTTCGACCCCGAGGGGCGAGTCGGGCTGCCGCAGGAACTGATGGAGGCCGCCTGTATTACGGAACAGGCGGCCTTCGTCGGAAAAGGCGCGACGTTCGAAATCTGGGAGCCGAAAGCCTACGCGGAGTATGCGGCGAAAGCGCGAGAAGCGGCGAAAGCGAAACGCGGCGCGCTGCGATTGGCGGGGAAGGGAGACGCCACATGAGCGCGCACGTTCCGGTGATGTTGCGTGAAGTGGTGGAGGCGGTGAGTCCCAAAGACGGCGAAATCTACGTGGACGGCACGTTTGGCAACGGCGGCTACAGCCTGGCGCTGTTGCAGGCGGCGGATTGCCGCGTGATCGGCATCGACCGCGACGACACGGTGCGCGCGAAAGCGGAAGCGCTGATGAAGGAATATCCCGGGCGGTTCGAGTTTCTGCAAGGTCCCTTCGGCGACATGGAGCGTCTGCTGAAACAGATCGGCATCGACGCCGTGCATGGCGTCGTGCTCGATATCGGCGTTTCCTCGATGCAGGTCGATACGCCGGAGCGCGGCTTCTCGTTCCGTTTTGGCGGGCCGCTCGATATGCGGATGGATAGAACCGCGCTGCTCACCGCTGCCGATGTGGTGAACACCTACGAAGAAGAAGCGCTGGCGAACATCATTTACCAATACGGCGAAGAGCGCCTGTCTCGCGTGATTGCGAAAGCGGTGGTGATGGATCGCGCGAAAAAGAAGTTCACAACCACGGAAGAACTCGCAAGCCTGATTTCACGCGTGGTTCGTCGCAGCAAGGATGGCATTCATCCCGCCACGCGCACGTTTCAGGCGATCCGCATTCACGTGAACGACGAGCTGGGCGAGCTTTCGCGCGCGCTGGAAGCGGCGGAGCGTCTGCTCGTGCCGGGCGGGCGGCTGGTGGTGGTGTCGTTCCATTCGCTCGAAGACCGCATGGTGAAGCGCTTCCTGCAGGAGCGCAGCGGCAAGGCATCTTCCGAAGCCAACCGCCATATGCCGGAAATGGCCGCGCGGCTGGCAACGTTCACCCTGCCGAAACCGGAAAAGCGGCTGCCGACGCAGGAGGAGTGTGGCGCGAATCCCCGCGCGCGTTCGGCGAAGCTGCGCATGGGGGTTCGGTTATGAAAATAACCACTTTGAATGGAACAAAAGACAGCCGTGCTTCGCAGGCATCAACCATCCGGGGGATGGTTGATGACAAGAAGGCCGCGTACGGCGGCGCTCCATTGCGAAGCAACGCGAAGCAGGGGGCAAACGATGTTTAGGCTCATGGGCTTTGCATGGCTGGTGGTGCTGGTGGTGAGCGCATACGGTCTGTACCTGCTTAAGAACAAGGTGGAGGTGATGCGGATGGAGCTTGCCGATACGCGCGGGCAGATTGTCTCGGAGAAAGAGCGTCAGCGTGTGTTGAGTGCGGAATATGCTTATCTCGCGCGTCCGGAGCGGCTTGAGGAAATCGCGCGCAGGCATTTGAGCCTGCAGGTGATGGCGCCATCGCAGATTCTGGCGTCGGTGGGCGATATTCCCTATCCCCAGCCGAAGGAGGCGCCGGTTCCCGCGCCGTCACAGGGCATGGAGAACAATCCCGGTGAAGTGCCGATGGTATCGATTCAGGGCGCGAGCCCGGTGTCGTGGAACGGTGAAAGGTGAGCGCTTAAGCGATGAAGCAATCCAAGGGGGCGATTCGCGATCTGTTTGAAGGCGTGCCGGTCGCGGCATCGTGGGAGATCATTGGCCCCGAGCCGGAGCGCCCCCATGCCAGGCTGCCGGAGAAAGTGCGGCACAAGCGGAACCTGCCAGCCTGCCAGATGCGCTATGAGACGGCGGTGGCGCATTGCCGGTCGCGGCTGATGGCGGGAAGCGTGGTGTTTTTATTTGCGTTCGGCGTGATCGGCGTGAAGCTGGTGGAAACGGGATTGCTGCGGCCGGAGAAGCCCGTTGCTTCGGCGAGCGCCGACACCAAGGCTGCGGCGGGCGTGTTGCCGGTCAGGGCGGATATCGTGGATCGCAACGGCGAGGTGCTCGCGACCGATCTTTCCACGGCGTCGCTCTACGTGAAACCCAAAGAAATCCGCGACCAGAGGGAGGATGCGGCGAACCTCGCGCGCGTGCTGCCCGGCCTCGGCGTGAAGGAGCTCACCAAAAAACTTTCCGAGAAGCGCGGCTTCGTGTGGATCAAGCGCAACCTGACGCCCAAGGAGCAGTACGAGGTGAACGCGCTCGGCATTCCGGGGCTTTATTTTCAGGTCGAGCAGCGGCGCGTCTATCCATACAAGGAATTGTTCTCGCATGTGGTGGGCTATGTGGGCGTGGACAATAAGGGGCTTTCGGGCGCCGAGAAAAGCCTGGAGCCCATGCTTGAGAAGCAGGCGTCGCCGCTGGCGCTTTCGCTCGACATGCGCGTGCAGCACGTGCTGAGGGACGAGATTTCCCGCGCAATGAAGGAATTTAACGCCATCGGCGGCTCCGGCCTGGTGATGGACGCCACGAACGGCGAAATCGTCGGCATGGTAAGCCTGCCCGATTTCGATCCGCATTTCCCGACCGCCGACGCGAAGACGCGCTTCAACCGCAATTCGCTGGGCGTCTATGAGATGGGGTCGACCTTCAAGGCGTTCACCACGGCCATGGCGCTCGATTCGGGAAAGGCGAATATCTTCAGCGGCTATGATGCGACGCGGCCGCTCGAATATGCCAATTTCAAGATTCACGATTCGCACCCCGAAAACCGCTGGCTGACGGTGGCGGAGATCTTCAAGCATTCCTCGAATATCGGCACCGCGCGCATGGCGCTGCAGCAAGGCACGGAAAAGCAGAAAGAGTTTCTCAGGAAACTCGGGCTGATGGAGCCGGTGGATATCGAATTGCCGGAAAAAGCCTCGCCGCTCTATCCTGCGGAGTGGAAGGAACTTAGCACGATCACGATTTCCTTTGGCCACGGCATGTCCGTCTCGCCGCTGCATGTGGTGCGCGGCGTGAGCGCGATGGTAAACGGCGGCGTGCTGTTGCCGCTGACATTGGTGAAAGGGGCCAATGGCGAGGTGGGGAAGGGCGACCGGGTGATCTCCGAAAAAACCTCCGACATGATGCGCCGCCTGTTCCGCCTGGTGGTGGAGGACGGCACCGGCTCGAAGGCGAAGGCGGTGGGCTATGTGGTCGGCGGCAAGACGGGCACGGCGGAAAAAGTGGGCGCGGGCGGGTATAACCGCAAGGCGCTGATGTCGTCGTTCGTCTGCGCCTTTCCCATGCACGCGCCGCGCTATGTGATGCTGGTGATGCTTGATGAACCTAAGGGCAATGCCAGCACGTACGGCTATGCCACCGGCGGTTGGACCGCCGCGCCGACCGCTTCGCGCGTGATCGGTCGCATCGCGCCGATGCTCGGCGTTAAACCCGTTGACGAAAACGACCCGCAGCTTACAAAACTGTTGGAGTTGCCTGCCTCGCAGGCGGTGCCTTCCGAGAAGGTCGCCGCCAAGACGGACAGGCCGATGCAACGGGGAATCAAACTTGTTTCTTACTGACCTGATTCAGAAGCTTCCTAAAAACCTCTGCCGAAATGCAGACTCCCTTCCCACGGTTGAGATTACAGGCATCGCGATCGATTCGCGGCAGGTGAAGCAGGGGGATTTATTCATTGCCATTCCGGGCGCGAAAACGGACGGCGCGCAGTTTGCGCAAGATGCGAAGGCCAAAGGCGTTGCCGCGGTGGCGGGGAAGGGGATGGAGATCGATACGCCCGAGCCGCGCCGGTTCGCGGCGCTCGCGGCGGCGGCGTGGTTTGGCGCGCAGCCGGAGGCGCTCGCGGCGGTAACGGGCACGGACGGCAAGACCTCGACCGCGCATTTCCTGCGCCAGATGTGGGCGGCGATGGGAAAAAAAGCGGTGTCCATCGGCACGCTCGGTGTGGTGGAGAAGGATGCTGCCCTCGACTATCCCAAGCTCAATACGACGCCCGACCCGGTGCTGCTGCAGCGCGTGTTGGCGGAAGTGAAACAATCGGGGGTGACGCACGCGGTGATGGAGGCGTCCAGCATCGGCATCGAGCAGCACCGCATGGACGGGGTGAAGGTGAAGGCGGCGGCGTTCACGAACCTTACGCCCGAACATCTGGATTACCACAAGAACATGGAGTCTTATTTCAGCTGTAAGGCACGGCTCTTTACGGAGCTGCTCGACGGCGCGGCAGTCATCAATGCCGATGACGCCTATGGCGCGCGGCTGGTGCCCATGTGCAGAAAGGCGATCACTTTCGGGGAAAAGGAAGGGGTGGATTTGCGGCTCGAGCGCATCGCGCCGCAGCCGGAAGGGATCGCCCTGAAGCTGGACGCATTCGGGAAGGGTTATGAGATTCTGCTTCCGGTTTATGGGCATTTTCAGGCGTGGAACATCGTGACCGCCATCGGGCTGGCGCATGCCTGTGGGGCGACCATCGAGGAGGCCGTGGCGGCGGCGCATCGGGTCAGCGCCGTGCCGGGGAGGCTTGAGAAAGTAATCGGTGATAAGGCGGTGTTCGTCGATTACGCGCATACGCCGGGCGCGCTCAGGAATGTGCTGACGGCGCTGCGCGCGCATACGAAGGGAAAGCTTGGCGTGGTGTTCGGTTGCGGCGGGGATCGCGATGCGATGAAGCGCGAACCGATGGGAAAGATCGCGGCGGAGTTGGCGGATGCCGTCATTGTCACAGACGATAACCCCCGAAGCGAATCGCCGGAGGCGATCCGCGCGGCGGTGAAAATAGGCTGCCCGGACGCCGAGGAGATCGGCGACCGGCGCGAGGCGATTCGCCATGCGGTGCGGAAGATGCGCGAGGGCGACGTGCTGGTGATTGCCGGCAAGGGACACGAGAAGGAACAGATCGTGGGAAGCAGGGTGCTGCCGTTCGACGACGTGAAAGAAGCCGAAGATGCGCTGAAGGAGGTGGCCGCGTGACGCAGTGGAACGAGAAAGACGCGGTGGCGGCGACGGGCGGGAAGGCGACGGGGGCGTTTGCTGCCACTGGCGTGTCGATCGATACGCGCACGCTCGGCACGGGCGAACTGTTCGTTGCGCTGCGCGGGGAAAATATGGACGGGCACGCTTATCTGGCCGGTGCGCGGGAGAAGGGCGCGGCGGCGGCGGTGGTCGATCACGAGGTGAAGGACGCGGGGTTGCCGCTGATCATTGTGGAGGATACGCATCGCGCGCTGGAAGGACTGGGGAAGGCGGCGCGGGAGAGATTCAAGGGTACGGTGCTCGGGCTGACGGGAAGCGTCGGCAAAACGGGCACCAAGGAAATGCTGAAGATCGCGTTTTCCGCCTTCGGGGAAACCTTCGCCACGCGCGGCAACCTCAACAATCATTACGGCGTGCCGCTGATGCTCGCCAATCTGCCGCCGCAGGCGAAGTTCGGCATTTTCGAGATGGGTATGAACCATGCGGGCGAGATCCGCGCGCTTACGAAGCAGGTTCGGCCCCATGTCGGTGTGATCACCACGGTGGCGCCGGTGCATCTGGAGTTTTTCGAATCCGAGGCGGGAATCGCCGATGCGAAGGCGGAGATCGCCGAGGGCATCATGGAAGGCGGGGCGATCGTGCTGCCTTTCGACAATCCGCATGTTGCGCGGCTCAAGGCGGCGGCGCAGGCGTGCGGAGTGACGCGGATCTACGGTTTTTCCGAAAAGAGCCAGGCTTCGGCGCAGCTGCTTTCCTGCAAGGGGGAAGGCGGCGGCTTGGTGGTGGAGGCGGTCATCGAGGGTGAAACGCTCCGTTACCGGCTCAGCGCGAGCGGAACGCAATGGGCGATGAACAGCCTTGCCGTATTGCTGGCGGTGAAGGCGGCGGGGCTGGATGTGAAGAAAGCGGCGACGGCGCTGGCGGCGTTCAGCGAGCCTGACGGGCGCGGACGGGTGGAGCGCCTAGCGTGGAAGGGGGGCGATATTCAGCTGATCGACGACAGCTACAACGCCAGCCCGCCCTCCATTCGCGCGGCGATGATCACGGCGGCGCGGCTGCATGCGGAGAACGGGATGAGCGGCCGCGTGCACGCTGCGCTCGGCGATATGAAGGAGCTGGGCAGGGACGCGCCGAAGCTGCACGCCGCGCTTGCCGAAGACGCGCTGAACGCCGGCGTCGACGTGGTGCATACGGTGGGAAAAGACATGGCAGCCCTTCGCGAAGCCCTGCCGTCGGCGCGGCGCGGCGCGCATGCGGAGGATTCGGGAAGGCTCGCGGAAAAAATGCTTGGCTTGCTTGGGCCGGGTGATACGCTGCTGGTCAAAGGCTCGCACAGCATGAAGATGGAAAAAGTCGCGGAAGCGGTGCGGGCGGCAAACGGCAAGGGGAGAAAAGCAGGGTGACAATGCGCCATAGCGAGGGAACACGGATTCATGCTCTATAACCTCCTGGCCCCGCTTGGCGAGCAGTGGCAGCTGTTCAATCTGTTCAAATACCTGACCTTCCGCAGCGGGGCGGGCGTGATGCT
>JAFLCR010000060.1 GCA_017302755.1 Alphaproteobacteria bacterium | reverse complement strand
GTGACGATTGCCCATGTTTCGGAACTGGCTGGCATGTCGCGCGGCATTGTTAACTTTTATTTTACCTCTAAGGAAAAGATGCTTCAGGAAGTGCTCGGCCACATGGTCGGCACGGTGGTAACGCAGTTGGAGAAGGCGCGGGAAGCGGAGGAGGTATTGCTCGCCGCGATGCATCCTTCGGTGATGAACCGTAAATTTCTTTCCGTGTTGATGGCGTTTTATGGCGAGGCGGCTGCGAGCAAGGCGACAGCGTCGCAGCTTAAGGCGCTCGATCAAGCCCTACTGGAATCGTTCAGCCACGCACTCGGCCGTGCTAAGGCGGCGCTGGCAGCGCAGCTGGTAGCGGGGTCGTGGCTGCGGCTGCACCTGCAGGCCGTGACGCGCGAGGAGGCTGTAGCCCAGGCCAAGGATTGGCTCGCTGATCTCCTTCAGCATGAACCAGCAAAAGAAAATGCAAAACTGCGCCTGGTGGCAAAATCCGAACCCGAGCCGGAAGCGGCGATCGGCGATCTGTTTTCGCTGGCGGCCAATCACTAATCATTTCAGTAAAACAGTTGTCTCCCTTTTCAGGACGCGCTATGGCATTGCCATAGCTGATGAGGTGTTCATGCCCTATGTGATTGTTGCGATTCTTTCGCTGTTCCTTGTTTTTTCCTCCGCTTCCGCCCACGCGTTCGAAACACTGGCGCAATATGCCGTCATTGTCGATGATGCGACGGATACCGTGCTCTTTGAAAAGAAGATGGACGAAAAAATGCAACCTTCTTCCATGACCAAGCTGATGACGGTGTACATCGTCTTCAAGCGGCTCAAGGAAGGCGTGTTGACGATGGAAACGACCTTTCCGATCAGCGAAAAGGCCTGGCGTACCCAGGGTTCCAAGATGTTCGTGAAGGTGCATGACAATGTATCGGTGCGCGAACTGCTGCAAGGCATCATCATTCAATCCGGCAATGATGCCTGCGTTGCCGTGGCGGAGGGGATTTCGGGCAGCGAGGAGCTGTTTGCTGAAGAAATGAACCGCCGCGCCAAGGAGCTTGGCATGAAGAACAGCCATTTCAAGAACGCCTCGGGCTGGCCGGCGGAAGGGCATGTCATGTCGGTGCATGACCTGGCCATTCTTGCCAAGGCGATCACTCAGGAATTTCCGGAATACTACCCGATGTTTGCGGAGAAGGAATTTACCTATAACGGCATCCGACAGCATAACCGCAACCCGCTTCTGGGCAAAAATCTTGGAGTAGACGGCCTAAAAACCGGGCACACCGAAGTTGCCGGGTACGGCATCGTCATATCTGGCACCCAGGACGGGCGCCGGGTGCATGTGGTTCTGAATGGCGTGAATAGCGAAGCGATCCGCGCCAGCGAAGCGGAAAGGTTGCTAAAATACGGTTATCAGGGTTTCACCAACTTGAAGCTCACGGAAGCCAACGCAGAGATCGGAACAGCGGAAGTGTGGTTCGGTAGGGAAAAGCAGGTTCCGCTGGTGGCTAAGGAGCCGTTGGTGATCAGCGTGCCTGTGCTTGAGAAAGATCATGTGAAACGCAGCATTGTGTATCAGGGTCCGGTATCCGCCCCGATTCAGCAGGGCGCGCGCATCGCGGAGTTGGCCATCTCTATCCCCGGCATGCCCGAGAAGCGCATTCCGCTTTACGCCGGCAAGGAAGTGGAAAAACTTTCTGGCTTCTCCAAGGCCTGGGCCGTGCTAAAATATAAGCTCTCGGGCGCAGAATCCTGATGCGTCGCGGCAGGTTCATCACGCTGGAAGGCGGGGAGGGGGCCGGCAAATCCACGCAGGCGAAACGGCTGAAGGAATATCTGGAATCGCAGGGCATCCAGCCCGTGCTCACTCGCGAGCCGGGAGGTACGGAGGGGGCGGAAAGCATTCGCACCCTGTTGCTGCACGCGCCCGGAGATGCTTGGGACGAGGTAACGGAAACACTGCTGTTTTTTGCCGCGCGCCGCGACCATGTGATCAGGAAGATTCAACCGGCATTGGCGCAGGGCAGCTGGGTCATTTCCGACCGCTTCGCCGATTCCACGCTGTGCTATCAGGGTTTTGCCGGAAAGCTGGGGCCAGCTTATGTGGAAATGCTTTACCGGCTAACGCTCGGTGTTTTTGCACCGGATATGACCTTCATACTTGATCTGCCCGTCTCGCACGGGATGGAACGTATGAAAACACGCGGCCAGGCAACGGACCGCTTTGAAGGAAGAACCCAGGAATTTCACGAAGGCGTACGCAGGGGATTTCTGGAACTGGCTTCCCGTTTTCCGGAGCGCTGCCATGTCATCGACGCTTCTAAAGACGAGCATGCGGTGCATGCGCAGATCCGTTCATTTTTTGAAGCCGCCTAACGGATCACGATTTCTTTCTGCGCGTGAAGATTATCGTCTACATCCTTCAGTAGAACGGTGACCGTTCCTTTATGTGCGTCCTTCATGGGAAGGCTGGACCAGCTTCGCCAGGCATCCTGCCCGATTTCCAGCGGCACCCGGTAGAGGGTTTTTCCATCCTGCACCCATTCGTGGATAAGGGTTTTTCCTTTCATACCGCGAATGTCGCTGAAGAAGAAAAGGCGGTCTGCGGATTGTAGATCCACGGCATCGACGGAATGCGACGCCTCTCTGCTCAGGCTGTAGTAACAGCGAATTTGCGGCGGAATGGGGCTTAGCTTCTCCACCGCCTCTGCCGGGGCGCTGAGCAGCACGGAAGCGGGCGTCACCACCGTGGCCATTTGCATGTCGGCATCGGCCGGAGCGCTGGCGTTTTCCGGAAGGCTGATCACGTTTTCCGGCAGACTGGCCGTGCCTGGCAAGCTGACCACCATCGCCGTGGCCATTTCATGATTGTCTGACTTTTCAGGTGCGGGAGAGGCTGTCGGAACTGAGGAAGCGGCGATCTGGCTTATGGCAATTTCAGGATAGATTTCTTTCGGAGCGACTTCGCGCGAGGAGGCGGGCGGCACCGGGACAGCTTTTACCGTATTCTGGTTTTTGCCCTTCTTTCCTTTGCCGTTATGCAGCAGCGCGTCTAGCGTGTTGTCTTCCACCACTTCGGTGATGGTGATGAGGCGCGGTTCTTTTTTCTTTTTAGCGTTGATTTTAACCTTTTTGACGTTTTTGGATTTTCCGTCCTTGCCATAGACAACCTTCACCTCATCCGCCCACGCCTTTGCGGCGGGCAGCGCCAGACAGAGGAGGGCGGCGCAGAAGCTAGCCGTCAAGCGTGCAGAGAACGGGCGCATGATCAGATGCCTTGTCGAGGGCGCGGAGGGTTTTATCGATATGGGCGGAGACGAGACGGTCCGCTGCCTGCGGAGAAAGCAGGAGATGGTCAATGCGAAAGCCCTGGTCGCGCTGGAAAGCGCCTGCCCGGTAATCCCACCAGCTGTATTCGTGCGCGTCAGGCTGCGATAAGCGGTATGCGTCATAATATCCCTGATGGAGAACGGCGCGCAGCCGCTCGCGTTCCAGGGGATGATAGCACACCGCGCCGTCCAGGTGAACCGGGTCGTAAACGTCGTCAGCATACGGCGCGACATTATAATCGCCGCCGATGACAGTGGTTTCTTCCAGAACGCGGAGCGCTTGGAGATGAGCCCGCAGCCGCTCAAGAAAGCGAAGTTTGTAGGGAAATTTCTCGCTGGCCACATCCTGCCCGTTGGGGACGTAAACCGAAGCCACGCGCACTGCCCTGCCACCGGGGAGGCTGGCCACAGCTTCAAGATAACGCGCCTGGTCGTCTCCTTCACTGTCGGGGAGGGCGCGACGCGCTTCTTCGAGCGGAAACCTGGAGAGAATTGCCACGCCATTATAGGTTTTCTGGCCGTGCGTGAGAAGGTTGTAGCCGAGATCCTCAATTTCCATGCGCGGGAAGTTATCATCGGTGACTTTGGTTTCCTGAAGCAGCGCGATATCCGGTGCGGTTTCACGAAGCCATCCGAGCAGAAGCTCCAGGCGGGCACGGATCGAATTCACGTTCCAGGTGGCGATGACAAGCGGCATGACGCCAGATTAGCGGCTAGCGCAGTCTTGGAGTAGTTCTTTTTGCACTTTCGGGGAGGGATTCCGGCGTTTCCAGCTTAAAGGCCTCGCGGCTTTTTTGCAGCGCGTCCACCATCATCACCGGGCCGATCATCAGGATACCGCCGCCCATGATGGCAAATGTTCCCCAATGGCGCGGAGAATCCACACCCATGGCAAGCAGGCTGCTTAGGGGAATAAGGAGGCTCAGGATGCCAACTACGGCACCGCTCCAGAAGTAGCGTTCGTATTTCGGGTGCAGCTTCACTCGCGCCCCTCTCCTTATCGAAGGATAAGAAGATTATAGCATTTCCAGGCGGAAAAGTGTAGAAATTTATGTAAAATAAGGCTTTTTAGCCAATGGCCGGCGAGGATTCCGGAAACATGGTCGCCAGCGTCAGGTTGAGATCCTGATAAATGCCGCTGCCCGGCGTCATAATGCTGCGCAGGAAATCTTCTTCTTGGCCGGGCTCAACACCCTGGAACCGAATGCCTTTGTATGAAGTGACAGGCATAACCTTACCTTTGTGACATTCCCCTTTGTTTTATTTATAGCAGCGATCTATGACAATTTAATGACGCCGGCCAGCAAAAAACGCATGGCTGCTTATTGCATTGCAGCAAAAAATTTGTCAGAAAAGAAGAAAGCAGGGAGAAAATACAGTGCAGGATGAAGCCTACCCCAGCATATATATGCGGGTTGCAAGCCCTCGTGATGTTCAAATCCGCTTCCGGCCAGCGCCAGAGTGCGAAATTGTTGCTATTTTCAGTGTTGAAACCCGGGAATACGTGTTCAGAAGCGAAGTTACGCCCGCTGGCACGCATCCCCTTCCGGCGCAGCGGGCCACGGAGTTTTATGACTGGCTATGGGAGCATATTGGCCTCCGAGCGCCCGACGGCGGGGATACGCCGTGGCACCTGACCATCCTTTATCCTCCTGAAGTGCGGTCATGGCTCCAGTTTTTCGGCGCCTACCAGAAATGCTTGGAAGAGGGGGAGGACAGGCATCAATACAACAGCCGCTACGTGCATTACTATCCTGTCAGCCGCGCGGAAGACGGCCTGGAACGCGCAGGCATCATCGATTACAACGGCGATCCTGTCCGGGGCGAATATGCCGCTCATTACGTATGGCGCCTCATGGAGGCCTTGCGTTCAGAGCGGGAAGGGGGTTTTGTAAGCGTGTTGCAACAGGTCACAGAAGAAAGAGAAGCCCCGCATGAGTCACGACACCCTTACGCTGCTCGGTGAAAAAACCCCCATTCCCGTCTCGCCCGCGGAAGCAGTGCTCGAGAAAGTGCCCAATCCGCATATGGCTGAGAAATACCTGGTGCGCTTTTCCTGTCCGGAATTCACCTCGCTTTGTCCCATCACCGGCCAGCCGGATTTTGCACATCTGGTGATCGATTATGTGCCGGAAAGCTGGATTGTGGAAAGCAAGTCGCTGAAGCTGTACCTGTCCTCCTTCCGCAACCACGGGGCTTTTCATGAGGACTGCACGGTGGGCATCGCGACCAAAATCAAGGAAACAATCCGCCCTCTCTGGTTGCGGATCGGGGGATACTGGTATCCGCGCGGCGGTATTCCGATCGATATTTTTTATCATACCGGCGAACCGCCGAGAGATGTCTGGATTCCCGAGCAGGCCGTGCCTTCCTATCGCGGACGCGGCTGATTCGTAAATAAGGATTTACAGAATCAACCACCCAATCTAAAAAAGTTCTTAATAAGAAAAATTCTTTCCCAAACAAACAACACAGGGATTTTTCTATTCCGAAAACCAAGCCAATTGAGCAGGGCGAGGCGTCCAGCCTGCGTGGCATGCTCTGGGTACGCTTCTCCAAAAGCGCGTATGCGAACGCCCGCCGCTTTGCGCCGCCACGCGAGGTGGAGTTTGAGCGCGAGCAGGAATCGCCTGGCGGCTCCGAAGCTGCCCCACAACGCGCCTATACGGAGCGCAGCCATAAATCCGGCCAGCCCGTTCCACGCTGGAACGCCGTGCCGGGCTTGATCTCGCAGAAAAACGGAGACGAAATCTACCATTCAGAGCTGAGACCGTTTCCGATGTATTACGGCGCGCGGGCGCTGGCGAAGAAAATGCTGCAGATCGCGCAGGGTGAAAGCAACGGAACCATCGCGGTCGCGGGCGATTTCGATACGGACGGCATCACCTCCGGCACCATGCTTTCCGACGTCGCAGATACATTCTTCCGAATCCTGAACGTAGACCCCGGCTTTGTCGTGCGCTACACGCCGCTGCGCCGCCAGGGGCATGGGCTCAACAACAACCCCGCCGTCGTGCGCGAGCTTATGCAAGAGTGGGGCGTCGAGTTTCTGCTCGGAGCCGATTTCGGCAGCAATGCCGTGGAGACGGCGGATATTGTGCATGAATATAACGGGATGATCTGCATCCTTGATCACCATGCGCTCTCGGGCGATTTAGCGCGCGCTGATTTTAACATCAACCCGCAATTCTACCTGGAAGCATGGAAAAAAAATCGCCGCTCCCAGGAAATGCAACGTCTGAACAAGGATCTGCTTGATCGCGACTCCCCCGTGCTGACGCATGCGGAGGACATCTCCAAGCTGACCGGCGCCGGCCTCAGTTGGATGTACAGCGATGCGCTGGTGCAGGCCTTCGAGCACCTGGCTGAGGAACACCAAAGAACGCGGCAGGAGCCTCACCCCTTGCTTACTTCGGAACGGCTTGACCTGTTCCGCGCCAAAGTCGACGAGCAGTTGGTGCTGGCCATGATCGGCACGGTTGGCGACCAGGGTGATACGACGTGCTGGCCCAACAGCTATTTTCTGCAGGAAGGCGCAAGGCAGCTAATCTCCATGGCGCGGGCGGTCGTTGACATCATGAAGCAGCACGAGGGTGAGGAAGACCAGGAAGCCGTCTTCCGCCACGCCATCGAACAGACCGCCTGCCCGGGATTGATGGCGCTCATCCGGCGCATGGGCACCAAGCTCGAAACATTGGCAAGTTACAGCGCCGACCGGGACAAGGATTTAGAGAAAATCCTGACCCTGATCCACTTCACCATCGCGCCGCCGATCAATGCTTCCAACCGCGTCGGCGGCGAGCTGGTGGACCTGATTCTCGATGTGCCGGGCCGCGTGGGCAAGCTGAGCCTTGCCCAGGAATGCCTGACCACCAAGGACGGCAAGCTGGCCATGGAGCTGGCGGAAGGGCTTGTCTGGCTCAACGGATTGAGGCGCGATTTGCAGCATATCGCGGAGATGTTCAAGGAGGTGGTTTCCTATCAGGACCCCGTGCTTATTGTGACGATTCCCGCCTTCCTGAACTTTGCCTGGAGCCATGTGGCCGCACAGCCGGAGAATTTTCCGTATTTCGCAGGGGAGCGGGAAAAAAGCAAATTCGCCACCTATGGCCTGTGCGGCCTGATCGCCAGCACGCTGGCCGAAACCTTCTCGCGCCCCTGCTTCGTAGGAGGCATGAACTGGGAAAAGGCCACGCATAAAAAAGTGCACGAAGACGAAATCGACATGCACGAATACGCGGAAATCGAGGCGCGCGGCAGCATCGAGGGCTACCGGCTGGTGCAATACAAGCCAGAACGCATGAAAGGCGGCTATGGCATCACCTTCTCCTGCCGCATCGCTCCGCCGACGGATTTTTTGGCGCCACATATCAACCTCGTGGAGTTGATCGAAGCCGCCAAGAAGGCGAACCTGGTGGACAGTGATGACCAGGAGTTGACCGAGGAGCCGGTCAAGGTAGTTGCCGGTGGCGGCGGGCACAAGGCGGCGGCGGGCTTCACCATCACCGGCGCGACGCCGGAAGAAGTATCTTCCAAAATCGAGCGGCTGCGCGAATTGATCTGGGAGAGGTGCCCGCACTATGCACCGGAAATGCAGGTACGCGAAGTGCACGGCTACGCGCTCGCCAACGAGCTCTACGATGCCTTGCGGGCCAAGGAAGGAAAGAAAAGCAAAGGCCTCACCCAGGAAGAGAAAAAAGCCGCCATCAAGGAAGCCTGCCAGATCTATAACGGTGAGAACGGTTACCATAAATGGCGTATGGCGCTTACCAATGTACGCCTCGAGCTTTTAGAGCATGAGGACGCCACGCCCTACCGCTTCCGGCTTTACGCCTGCTCCATGGGCCACGAGATCGAGATTCCGGAGGTCGTGGTGGAACTCGCGCCAGACCGTGGGCCGGATCTGGTGCGGAATATCCTGCAAAGCCTCGATAAAAACGATAAAACCCCGGAACTTTGCCTCATGGGCTACATACAGAGCGACGCGAACGGTGACGCCATCATGAGATTCATGCCCATCGACGTGTATCAGGGGTTGAACAAGCACATTATTCAGGAAGCTTCCTCGGGCGGCAGTCGCGCGAAATAAGCCCTTGCCGCCCACGGATTGCTGGCTTACAAAAAGGCCGGATTCACCCTTTTCATGGAGCTTTTATGCCCGCTTCCGCTGCCAAGCCCGTCACGAATGACTACAAAGTCGCCGATATCAAGCTCGCTGACTGGGGCCGCAAGGAAATCAAGATCGCCGAGAACGAAATGCCCGGCCTGATGTCACTGCGCAAGGAATTCGGCAAGGAACAGCCGCTCAAAGGCGCGCGCATCGCGGGCTGCCTGCATATGACTACCGAAACCGCCGTGCTGATCGAAACGCTGATTGCCCTGGGCGCCACGGTGCGTTGGAGCTCGTGCAACATCTTCTCGACGCAGGACCAGGCCGCGGCCGCCATCGCGGCGGAGGGCATTCCCGTCTTCGCCTGGAAGGGCGAGACCGAGGAGGAATATGAATGGTGCGTCGAGCAGACCATCAAGGGACCGGACGGCTGGACGCCCAACATGATTCTCGACGACGGCGGCGATCTCACCGTCATGATGCACGAAAAATTCCCCGAGCTGCTCAAGGAGGTGAAGGGCATCTCCGAGGAAACCACCACTGGCGTGCACCGCCTGTATGAAATGGCGAAGGAAGGCAAGCTCGCCGTGCCCGCCATTAATGTGAACGACTCGGTGACGAAGTCGAAATTCGACAATCTCTACGGTTGCCGCGAGTCGCTGCTCGACGGCATCAAGCGCGCCACTTCTATCATGATCGCGGGCAAAGTTGCGGTCGTGGCCGGTTTCGGCGACGTGGGCAAGGGCTGCGCCGCCGCATTGAAAGGCCAGGGCGCGCGCGTACTCGTGACCGAGATCGACCCCATCTGCGCGCTTCAGGCGACGATGGACGGCTATGAGGTCGTCACCATGGAAGAAGCCGCGCCGCTCGCCGACCTCGTCGTGACGGCGACGGGCAATATCGACATCCTCACCGTCGATCACATGCGGGCCATGAAGGACCGCGCGGTGGTGTGCAATATCGGACATTTCGACAAGGAAATCCAGATCGACTCCTTACGCAACATGCAGTGGAACGAGATCAAGCCGCAGGTGGACGAAGTCACCTTCCCAGACGGCAAGCGCTTGATCGTGCTGGCCAAGGGCCGCCTGGTGAACCTGGGCTGCGCCACCGGCCATCCCAGCTTCGTGATGAGCTTCTCCTTCTCCAACCAGGTGCTGGCGCAGATCGAGCTGTGGAAGAACCACAGCAAATACCAGAAGCAGGTCTACGTGCTGCCCAAACATCTCGACGAGAAAGTGGCGGCGCTGCATCTGGAAAAGCTGGGCGTGAAGCTTACCAAGCTCAACGCGGAACAGGCGAAGTATATCGGCGTATCGCCGAACGGCCCGTTCAAGCCAGAGCATTACCGCTACTAGATATTGTACTTTTTCCGGTAATCACGCTAGGGTAAGGGGGTGATGCCTAATGTCGCCCGTACTTATTCGCTGATTGGTTTTTTCTGCGCGCTGCCCGCGGGCGCTTATGCGGCTGAGGGAGTCTTGATTCCCGGCGTTACCGGCTTGGCGGTCGGGTGGGTTATGGCGTTGCTGCTTTATGCCGCCAAACGCCGCCAGCGCAAGAATTACGAAGGTCGCCTCAAGGAAACCAGCCGCATGCTGGCAAGCCAGGGAGCGTGGCTGCATTCGGCGCCGATGGAATATCTGCGCCTGACACCCCAAGGCGTGGTGCAAAGCTGTTCGCCGGGACTCAGGCGTACGCTCGGCATTGTCGAGCATGACATGACGCTGGAGCTGCTCGGCAATTATATCCATCCTGAAGACTTTGATTTGCTGCGCCAAACCATCTCCATGTGCTCGGCGCAGGGCGGGGAAGGCATCAGCATTCTGCGCAAGCGCAAGGCGTCAGACCAGGTGCTGGAATGCGTAGTCGTCGGCGCCGACAAGACCGGGGCGGAAGAAGATATTGTCGTCTGGCTGAAGGATATCAGTGAACAACGCCGTACGATTACCTCTCTCCAGAGCAATCTCTCCGAGGCGACGCATGAGCGGGGATTGCTCAACATGCTGCTTTCCATGTCGCCTTTTCCGGTATGGCGGCGCAATAAAGATCTCAAAATCATCTACGGCAACCCCAGCTTCATGGCGCTCGTTGGCGCGTCGGACCAGGGGGCTATCCCGGATATAGACCGCCAGGCATCGCAGTTGGCGGCGCAGGCGGTTACCGCCGGTAAGGCTCTCAGCGAAAAACGGCATATTATTGTCGGTGGGGAGCGCAAGTTTTACACGCTCACCGAAGTGCCTCTGTCCGGCGATCAGGGAACGGTCGGCTACGCACAGGATTTAAGCGCCGTTGAAGTGGCGGAAACCGAACTTCAGCGCCATATCCACGCCCATTCCGACCTGCTGGAAAGCTCGGCGAGCGCCATGGCCATTTTCGGTCAGGACCAGCGGCTTAAATTCTACAACAATGCCTTTCTGCGGCTTTGGAAGCTGGAGGAAAGCTGGCTCGAATCCGAACCGAATTACGGCGAGTTTCTGGAAGCGCTACGTGAGAAACGCAGGCTGCCGGAGCAGGCCAATTTTCCCGTATTCAAGCGTGAACAACTAGGGATGTTCCGCGACCTCATCGACCCGCGCGAGGATTTTTATTACATGCCCGACGGCATGGCGCTGCGCGTGCTGGTGATTCCGCATGCGCTCGGCGGGCTGCTGTTCTCGTACGAGGACGTTACCGACAAGCTGGCCCTGGAGCGTTCGTACAATACCCTCATCGCCGTGCAGCGCGCCACGCTGGACAAGCTGT